>BJFV01000079.1 GCA_014190055.1 Actinomycetes bacterium | reverse complement strand
GTTGATGCTTTCACCTGCACGGGAGCCCCAGTTTGAGGATTCCTGCCGATGCGAGCCTTTCGCTTCGAGGTGCTGAACGAACCGAAGCCCGGCCAAGCAACCTTGTCGCCTTTCATAGCGGATGAGACGACGAGGTCAAAGAATTCTGCAATCGTGCGTTCGGCATCTGCCTTCGACACTCCTGCTTTCTGTGACACTGCGTCAATCAATTCTGCTTTAGTCATTTCCTTACCTTACTTTCTCGGTTACGGATTACCGTTGAACATCTATTTGAGTAGGTTTGAAAACAAATTGCAAGCACCAGCCGCGATTTCCAACTTTTCGCGTCGCCCGATCCAAAATTTCGATTGAGTGCAAAATTTTCAAAAAAATAATCGCGTCAGACTAAATTTTCAGTCGAACTTTCTTGTCGCCAAGTGTTTTGCAACCGATAACCGCAAAATCACGTGACCTCGCCAAACCCATATGGCATAAGGGTTTGCAGGCGTCATCAGATCAAAAAATTAAATTTTGGAATCAAAAAGTACCTTGTGGATAAACCTTGCGGCGCGATTGCGGCGCGAATCACGACGGCGACTTTTCCCCGGCGAAAAATTCGCCCATCCAGATAATTTTTCGACCCGAAAAAGAAATTTTAAATAAATTTTTAAAAATCCCGTAAATTCGCCCTCTCAAGAGCACTTTTGGCTCAACCCATCCACCATCGTTCAAGACGAAGAAGCAACACTTAGTTTCGTTGTCCACCTCAAAATCAATTTCTGAAAAAACCAACGAGCAGTTTGCCGATCTGTTTGTAACGCCAGTCGGTTCGCGTGTCGTGCTCGACACTTCTGTTTTGATCGCCGATCCAAATTGTCTTACTAGTTTTCCAAACTGCGCAATTGTTATTCCACTAACAGTGATCGAAGAACTCGACGGACTAAAAACACGAATGGATGATGTTGGTCGAGCAGCGCGCAGTGCACTTCGTGCGATCGAAGATTTGCGTCGCAAAGCAGGCGGCTCGCTCAAAGAGCCGACACCAATAACTGGCACCGAGCCAGGGTCGACCGTCCAAATCGAAGTAAACGGCATCCAAAAACACCTACTTATTGAGCACGGGCTCGACCCCGAGGTGCCAGACAACCGCATTATCGGCGCCGCTTTAGGCCAGGCAACGGTTTCACCGACCTGCATCGTCTCAAACGACGCCGCCCTGCGCATCAAAGCCGCCCATATGGGTCTAACCGCACTCGAACACCGTCCAGTAAATGGTGGTCGCTCCGAAAAGCCGATGGGTTGGTCAACCTTTGACGCCTCAGTCGATGTAATCGACAGCCTCTATAAATCTGAAGGTGTCGAAAAGTCTGATGTCGATGGCGCGGCTGGTCTCTACGAAAACAATTTTGCGATTCTGCGATGCGGTTCGCAGTCGGCACTCACCCGTTGCCGCGATAACGAATTGCGTCTAATGCAGCAAAACGCCCCCGAGGCATGGGGTTTGCGCGCCCGCAACAAAGAACAACGATTCGCACTCGAACTTTTGCTCGATCCACAAATCACAGTCGTGGCACTTGACGGTCGCGCGGGCACCGGAAAAACAGTTTTAGCAATTGCCGCCGGTCTCGAACAAGTAGTCGAACAACATCGTTACGAGCGCTTGGCTGTTTACCGACCCCTCGTACCAGTCGGTCGCGCCGACGTCGGTTTTCTTCCTGGCGGTCTTGAAGAAAAACTCGACCCATGGATGTCGGCGATTCACGACGCAGTTGTCGCGCTCACAGATCACCGTTCAAGTCAAGATGCACGCGGGCTGATAGACGACCTAATCGCCCGCGGTCAATTGACCCTTGAATCGGTCACTTTCTTGCGTGGGCGCAGCCTGCAGGCCCAGATCGTGGTCGTCGATGAAGCGCAAAACCTTGAGCCCACAACGCTGAAAACAATCCTGACCCGCATCGGAGACGGCACCAAAGTCATTTTCACCGGCGACACGAGCCAAATCGACGCCCCTTATATGGGAGAGAGCAACAACGCGCTTGCCGTCTTGGTGCAAGCGTTCGCGGGTCAAAGTTGTTTCGGCCACATCACGCTCGAGTCGTGCGAGCGCAGCGAAGTTGCCAGCCTCGCCGCCGAACTTCTATAACTCGCACGCCACGAATACGACTGAAACTAGTTACAAGTCTGTAATTAAAAATTTTCTCGAGCAAAGTTTTTACTTCACTTTGGCGCAAAAATAATGTACGTTTCGTGTCATATACCTCTGAGGGATATCCAAGCGAGTTAAATCTCGAAACTTTGCGCGCACTTTCACATCTTGCAAAATGGCGCGATCAATCAAAGTGCGTCGGCAAACGAAAACTATTTTTTGCACCAAACTCTGAGCGTCCGCAGGCCCGAATTCGCCGCGAAGCCAAAGCCAGCAGCTTGTGCAAATGTTGCCCCGCATTAAATGATTGTCGTCAGTTCGCACGAGAAAACCACGAGTACGGCTTTTGGGGTGGAGAAAACGAAGAGCAACGTCACCTAGCGGGATACAAAGTGATCGCCCCAATTGGTATCCGCGCAAAAGTCATTCGTCCGCCTCACGAAACCAATCAGTACCACTACTAAATTTCGCTAACGCCAAGTTCAAGCGTTACGGCGTGTCATGATTGAAGACATGCCCTCGTCACCCAAAGACCCCGATGCACTCGTCACTTCGTTCTTCGAATTGATTCAAGGCCACCACCTAACTGCCGCACTCGACCTGATGTCGCAAGACTGCGAATACGACAATGTGCCGATCACCAAAGTCTTTGGTCGCGCCGCAATTGAGCAAACACTTGGTGGTTTTCTCGCCGAGTGTTCGGCCTACGAGTGGATTATCCACCATCAAGTGGCCAGTGGCGACCTTGAGCATGGTGTGGTCATGAATGAACGAACCGACAGATTTCAAATCGATGGTCGCTGGGTTGAACTTGACGTCGCTGGTCTCTTCGTTGTCAGTGAATCAAAAATTGCTCTCTGGCGCGATTATTTCGATCGTGAGAACTTCGCCAAGGCGCTAGCCAACAAATAGACCTGCCAAATAAACCAGAACTCGTAAAAATAGTCGCAACATCGGTCGGGTAGGTTTCTCCACATGCAATCGGTTATCGAAAACAAAATGCTCAGCGATATTCGATTTGCAGTAGTTGATACCGAGACAACGGGTCTCTCGGGCACCAACGATTACGTTTTACAACTCGGCATTGTTATCTCACGACACGACGGCACGATCGAAGAACAATACGAAACCTTCGTTAAACGTTTCTTTTGGAAGCCGGGTCGACTTGGTGCGTACAAGGTTCACGGCATTAAGCGCTCCGACTTGCGTCGTGGCATCAGCCCCAGCGAAATGGTGGCCACACTCAAAAACTATTTGCACGAAACGATTTTTGTTGCTCACAATGCAAAATTCGATATCGGCTTTCTCAACGGCGAAGCATCGCGTCTAAAAACCGAAATCACTTACAACGGTCCGCTCGATACTTTGAAATTGTCTCGCGCCCTCGATCCGAAGCGAGTCAACTCACACAAACTCAAAGATGTCACCACTCGCTACGGCATCGTCGTCAATCGACCACACGATGCTCTCGCAGATGCTTTAGGTACCGCTTTGGTGCTGCCACACTTGTTGCGCGCGCACAACATCACAACAGTTGAGCAATTAACTTCGCACTTCGGCGCCTAGTTTGTTGACGCCCACGGGCGCCTCTACGCCGTTTTCTTGTATCGCGACAAAACGCTTTGCGCAGTTTGGCTAGCCAATTGCCTGTATTCGACTGGCTTCAAAACTTTCACACCGTTTCCGGCGCGCAATAACAAACGCCCGAGCCAATGCTTTGATGTAATCGACATGGTCAAATCAACACTGCCATCTTTGTTGTCAACCCGCGACACATACGGATACGACTCGACAATCCAACGGGCTTGCTTTTGCACGCGCAAGGTGACTTGTTCCAGACTCTCTGAAAACCAAGGCAGTTCATCGTCACGAACTTCACGCAACTGGTCAAAAATTTGCGTGCCAATCAATTTCTCGATGCGATCAACTCTGAACACTCGATCTTCACCCGAAAGATGATCGTCAGCCGCAACATACCAACGACCTGAATCTTCAAAAACTTTTCGCGGCGTAATCGTTCGAGTGGTGCGTTTCAGCGACGCCGGCGAGAAGTACTCAATTTCATGGCGCTCGCCAGTTTCAACTGCGGCTAACAACTCTTTAACAAAACGGGCCTTCGGCAATTGAACCTTTATCGTTTCCGCGCCCGCTGGCATCAGTGGTGCCAGTTTGGCCAGTGCTGACGCCAATGGGCCTTTCTTGTTTGCCCCTGGCAACTGCAATGCCGTCTGGGCCATTACCGAAACAGCAAACAATTCTGCGGTGCTCAACTTGAGTGGTCGCGAAAACACCAGCGGCACTTCGGCAATCACCATTCCGTCGTCCATATATACGTCAATCAATGCGTCGGGCGTATACGGCGGCACGCCACAAACAGCAGCCATCTGCAAGTCTTCAACAAGTTCGGCTTCGCTGAGATTGAACTGCCTGGCCATCGTCGAAATCTTGACGCGTTGACGCTGCATTATCCACGGCAACATCACCAACAAACCACTCACCCGCTGGGCTGCACTTCGCGGACCGCGGCGTGCCGGTCGCGCTGACTTTGCCGACCGGGTCGATTTTGAGGGTCGCGCTGACTTCGCTGACCGAGCCGATTTTGCCGACCGTTTCGAAGATGCTGCAGATTTCTTCGCGGGCTTGCTCGAGCGCTTTTTCGCCGGGCGTTTTTTAGTTGCCATCACTTACCTGCCGCAAGATTTTCAAGCCATTGCACAACTTGGTCACGCACCGACTGAGGCTCGAGAACCTCGGCGCTTTCGACCATCGCAAAAAGCCACAGCCTAAAACCGTCAAGGTTGGCACAAGGTATTGCAAACTCAACACTGCCATCGTCTCGCTCACGAATCACAGAACTATCGCCAAAGTCGCGTCGCACTCCTGCGGCTAACGACGCATCAACAAGCACAACTGCTGTTGTTACCTCGCTATCACCCGCAGCCAACATTTGTTTTTCGGTCGGCACAGCTGCAGCAACATCAAAATCAACCGGAGTTTTAAACGCACGCGCCTCACCGGCTGAAACCAAGCCTTCAATTCGATCGACACGAAAAACCCGTTTATCTCGTCGTAAGTGATCAAAGCCGATGATGTACCAAAAACCATTGCGAGAGAGCATCCCATACGGGTCAACTTGTCGCTTCTCTCCTTTGTAATCAAAATTCAGCGTCTTGCGTTTCATCACCGCATCGGTAATGACGTTCATATTTTTGTCGACTAATCCGATGTTCACACTCATCGACGCTTTGCCAAGAATTCTTTCACCGCCGAGTTTCCAAAGCGCTTCTTCACCGTGCTGAGCACCCAAGTGAACAGTCGCCACGGCAAGTTGCAACGCCGCACGCTCTTCTTCGGTCAGCCTCAAATCGCTAAGTTCGTAGTTCGATCGATTAACCCAATAAGTCACTTCACCGGCTGCGTCTCCGCCAAGCGTTTTTGTCTCAATCGGAATACCCATTTCGCGCAACGCGGCTTTATCGCGTTCAAATGCCGCGCGGGCTGCTTCGTCGCTCTCGGGATATTGTTTGCCCAA
>BJFV01000078.1 GCA_014190055.1 Actinomycetes bacterium | reverse complement strand
GCCAAGATCTTGGCTGACGCTCTTTCGGCAGTGTTCGAAGACACCAGCGTCAGCGATCTCTTCGGCGGCGAAAACCAGTCGTAAACGACGCAAAACTGCATAGATTTCGGCGATATCGCCATTGTTTTTTGTGGCAACTATCGGCTTTGACCCTTAGAATAAAAAGCCGTCATTTAGTTGACGACTTTCACGATTTCCGGAGCAATCATGCCAACAGCACTCAAAACAAAAATTGGTCGCACAATCGGTAGCGCAGAATCGCGTCGCCTTGTCTTGGCCGACCAAATTCCTGGCGTTGTCTACGGCCACGGCATGACACCAGTCAAAGTCACAGTTGACCGTCGCGATTTGCGACTTGCTCTTGCCGGCCCTGCAGGTGCAAACACGATTCTCGAACTTGAAGTTGGCGACGCAAAATATCCCGCAATCGTCAAAGAGTTGCAACGCGACCCAGTGAAGCGCGTCGTTCGCCACGTCGACTTCATGCAAATTTCGCTCACCGAATTGATCACGATGGACATTCCAGTTCACCTCAAGGGCACTGCCAAGGCAGTTCTCGCCGATGGCGGTTTGGTCGACGCAACCGTCAACACAATTCAAGTTCGTGCAACTGCAGCAAATATTCCGAACGAAATTTTGATCGACGTCACCAACATGGGCATGGAAGACGTAATTCATCTTTCAGAAATCGAATTGCCAGCAGGTTGCACCGCCGTTGGCGACCCAGACTTGGTCGTTGTCACCGTGCTCACAACCAAGATTGAAGAAGTCGCACCTGTTGCTGCTGCAGCAGCCGAAGGTGAAGCAGGCGCTGCTGCTCCTGCCGATGGTGCAACTCCTGCTGCAGGTGCTGCACCTGCGGGCGACGCCAAACCAACGGCGTAAAACTAAATGGCGCTGTTCGGTCGCGCGAAGCGACCTGAGCGACGCGGTAGTGAGTTCGATTTTCTAATCGTCGGATTAGGCAACCCGGGCACTAAATATTCGCGCACGCGACACAATGTCGGCTTCGAAGCAATCGAACTTCTTGCGACTCGACTCAAGGCGACACTCAAAGCGGGGCGCGATCGCGCGCTATTCGCCGAAGTTAATACAACGGCGAATGCACAGACCAAACATTTGCTCTTGGCGATGCCGACTACTTTCATGAACGAGTCAGGAAACGCAGTTGGACCACTCGCCCGCCGTTATGCGATTAGTGATCCACTAAAAATTATCATCGTCCACGATGAGCTCGATCTAGAACCGGGTGTCGTAAAAATAAAATCAGGTGGCGGTCTTGCGGGCCACAACGGTCTTGCATCAATTACTCAACACTTAAAAACTCAAGACTTTTTGCGTGTGCGAATTGGCGTTGGCAAACCACCATCGAAAGAACAGGGCGGCGATCACGTCCTTTCGAAGATTCCGGCACGCGAGCGCGAATTGCTCGATATTTCAGTGCAAGTTGCTGCCGACGCCGTGCAACTCATCGTCGCCGAAGGTCTCGATGCTGCAATGCGCAACATCAATGCCCGCTAGGCGCGACTAACCATGACTTCGCTCGGCGCCCTTCACGAACTCGCGCCAACTCTCAGTTTCGAGCCAGCACTAAGTGCGGCACTCGGCGAACAGAGTGCTTCGATCATTTGCGCCGATCACGCTTGGGCGTTGTTGCTGGCGGGTCTAGCTCAACGAACCGAAGACGAGATAGTCGTCGTCGCCACACCGACAGGCATGATGGCTGGTCAGTTGCGCGATGATCTGCTCGCATTTCTACCCGAACGAGATGTCGCGCTGTTTCCAGCATGGGAGACCCTGCCGTTCGAACGAGTCAGTCCGAACTGCGAAACGATGGGCAAACGCCTTGAAGTTTTGTGGCGAATCAAAAATGACCGACCAAAAATAATCGTCACTGGTGTGCGTGCGCTATTGCAGCACTTGAGTAACACGGTTGTCGAACCGCTCGAGATCGCCCCAAAATCACAGCTCGACACCGAAGAACTCGTAGCAACTCTTGCCAAGTTTGGTTACCGCCGAGAAGAAATCGTCGAACATCGCGGCGAGTTCGCACGGCGCGGCTCAATCATCGACGTGTTTCCGTCGACGGCTGACGCGCCAATTCGCATCGATCTTTGGGGCGACGAAGTTGATCGCCTTACAACTTTTAACGTCAACGACCAGCGCAGCACCGATGATCTGACATCTGTGAGAATTTTTCCAGCACGAGAAGTGATCATCAATGAAGCCGTCGCCAAAAAAGCGCAAGCCTTAATCGCCAAAGAGCCGTGGGGGCAAGAAAACTGGGACCGCATCTCGCAGTCGATGACCTTTGACGGCATGGAAAGTTGGTTGCCGTGGGTCGCGACCGACGACGAAGTGCTCACTGATGTCTGCAGCCAAAGTTCACCGATGCACATCGTGTTGATCGAGCCGCGCCGCATGCGCGACAGAGCACGAGACCTAATCGCCGAAGAAGACGATTTAGCACGCGCCTTGGCATCAACTTGGTCGCGCGACCCCGAGCAAACTTACCCACGTCTGCATTCAGAGATTGACGCATTTCTCGAAAACACTTCAGCCAAGTCAATAATTTCGCTCAGCCCAGTTGCTGACTCGCCAACATCATCAACGATCGTTTCGTCGACATGGGGTCAAGCAACTGGTGACACCGAAGCGCTCGCGAGTCGTATCTTGCGACTCGTCACGAAAAAGTTTCGGGTTGTGATTGCCGCCGATACACCAAGTTCTGCCCAGAGATTTAACGAAGTTCTCACACTTGAAGGCATCACAGTTCGATCGCCACAACAAGATTCAAGTTCGGTCGCTAGCCCTGGGGTTTCAATTGTTGTCACTCCTCTACATAGCGGTTGCATTCTCAATGATCACGAGTTGGCAATCATCACCGAAAGCGATCTCACTGGTCGACGACGAACGCACCGCCACGTAAAACCGCCGAAGCGAAGTTCGTCAAGCATTTTCGAAGACTTGAAGCCCGGTGACTATGTCGTGCATCAAGTTCACGGTGTTGGCAAATATCTCGGCATGGCCAAGCAATCAATGGGCGGTGTCGAGCGTGATTACCTGCATCTGCAATACAACAACGGCAACCTCTACGTACCGACAGATCACATTGACGCGATTCGTCAATACATCGGCGGAGACAAGCCGACCCTCAATCGCATGGGTGGTTCAGACTTTGCGCGCGCAAAATCGCGAGTACGCAGCGCCGTCCGTGAAATCGCTCAAGAACTCGTCGTGCTCTATCAGCGTCGCGTTTCTGCCGTGGGTCACGCGTTTTCATCAGACACCGCGTGGCAAGACGAAATGGAAGCGGCGTTTCCTTTTGTTGAAACCCCCGACCAACGCATCGCAATCACCGACACCAAAGCCGACATGGAGCGCGAAGTACCAATGGATCGTCTTGTCTGCGGCGATGTCGGTTTCGGCAAAACAGAGGTCGCAGTTCGCGCTGCATTTAAGTGCATTCAAGACGGCAAACAAGTCGCCGTTCTCGTACCCACAACACTGCTTGCATCGCAACATGGTGCAACGTTTGCAGCACGGTTTGCCGGTTACCCGATTCGCGTCGAAGTCTTGTCGCGTTTCTTGACGGCTGCTCGCGCCAAAAAAGTTGTTCAACAACTTGCCACCGGCGAAATTGATTGTGTCATTGGCACTCACCGACTGTTGCAAGAAGGTGTCAAGTTCAAAGACTTAGGTTTGTTAGTTGTCGATGAAGAACAACGATTCGGCGTGCAACACAAAGAGCAAATGAAGCAACTTAAAACAAACGTCGATGTGCTTACGTTGACCGCCACACCGATTCCGCGCACGCTCGAAATGAGCCTCGTTGGCATTCGCGACTTGTCGTTGCTGCACACACCACCAGCCGACCGTCAGCCAATTCTCACTTTCGTCGGCGAAGAAGACGACCGAGTTGCAACCGAAGCAATACGACGCGAACTTCTGCGCGATGGTCAGGTTTTCTGGGTTCACAATCGTGTCAAGACAATCGAAGATCGTGCGCGAACACTTCGCCAACTCGTGCCTGAGGCGCGCATTGCCGTCGCACACGGACAAATGGACGAAGCAGTTCTCGAACGAACCGTTCAAGATTTCTGGGAAGGCAAATTTGACGTCTTGGTTTGCACAACAATTATCGAGAGCGGCATCGACATGCCAACTGTGAATACGCTCGTCGTCGAACGCGCCGATTTGCTCGGCCTAGGTCAGTTGCACCAACTTCGTGGACGAGTCGGTCGCAGCGGACAACGAGCATATGCATATCTTTTTCATCCGCGCGATCGCGCTCTCTCAGAAGACGCTTACGAACGACTACGCACAATTGGTGAAGCAACTGAACTCGGCAGTGGTTTCAAAATCGCAATGCGCGACCTCGAAATTCGCGGTGCGGGCAATTTGCTCGGCGAGGCACAAAGCGGCCACATCGCCGCAGTTGGCTATGACCTCTATTGTCAACTCGTCACCGAAGCAGTCGCCGAGATGAAGGGCGAAGTTCCACAAGTTGTAGTTGAACTGAAAATCGACGTGCCGATAACTGCGTTTTTGCCAAACGATTATGTTTCAAAAGAAGAAATGCGTCTCGACGCATACCGACGATTAGTCGCCGTTAAGTCACATGCTGACGTCGAAGACATCCGTAATGAATGGCAAGATCGCTACGGCGAACTTCCAGATCAAGCCAAAGCGCTACTCGTAGTTGGCTCACTACGCGCAGAATGCCATCGACTCGGTTTGCGCGAAATTGTCGTCGCCGACAATCGAGCCAAGCTCGCACCAATCAATCTCAAAGCCAGCGAATCAATGCGTCTTGTGCGATTGTCGCCAACTGCCACATATCGCGAGCAAACTGGCGAACTCAACATCGCGATTCCACGCGGACAAGACGCGGCAACATATTTGGTCGGCTTCATGCAAGAGCTTGTTGAACCCCAAGAACTAGTGTGAATGCGATGAAAAACAATTCTTTGGTCGTTAAATCTGCTTTGCTCGCAACCTTGGCAATTTTCGCAGCTGGGTGCGGATCAACTTCGAACGCAGCAGCAGAGATCAACGGTCGAAAAATTTCACGCGCCGAACTTGAAAAAACGGTGACCGAATTAAGTGCAGCCGGTCAAACACCAGTCGTTGATGGCGAAGTCGATGGAGAAACAGTACGCAGCATTCTTTCGGCACTCGTGCAAGGTGCAGCCACCGACCAATTGCTAAAAGAATATGGTGAAGAAATCACACAAGACGATCGCGAATCGGTCGAAACCAGAATCGCTCAAAACACTGATACCTCTACATACACACAACATCTCAAAGATTTGATCGTCGAACTCAATGCCGGCACACTCGCGCTTGCTCGAGTTAAAGCACCAGACGCCAAAAAAGCTGCCGAGATGTATGACAAAGCACCGGGCTCTCTTGGAGTTCTTTGTGTGCGACATCTCGTTGTTGAGACAGAGGCGACTGCCAAAGAAGCCTTGGCTAAGTTCGATGCTGGCGCCGAATTTGCCGCACTCGCCGGCGAGTTTTCAACCGAACCAAATGCCAAAGAATCGGGTGGCGCACTCGGCGGCGCCGACAATGCCTGCATTACTTTGGCCGAATATCAAAGTGGCTTTGACGCCGACTTCACTGCGGGTGCGCTGCTTGCAAAACCAGGCGTCGCATACGGCCCGGTTAAGTCAAGTTTTGGCTATCACGTTATTTACGTGCGTCCGTTTACTGAAGTTTCAGAAGACGTTTCGAAACTCTTGGCGACAAACGCCGGCGTGAATTTATTGACTGG
>BJFV01000077.1 GCA_014190055.1 Actinomycetes bacterium | reverse complement strand
ACGCTTTTGAAAAAAGTTAAACCGACTTGCTGTAAACGGGTTGGTCGTATGGCTTAAACGTGAATCGGCGGACTAACTCAAAGTAGCCGCCTGAGTAGAGCGAATTAATTTTTTCTGCACGCTCGTAGGCGCCGGTGCGCTTGGCAACTGCTGGCACTTCATACCAAGGTGCTGACGGCTCATCGTGGTGAGCAATGTGCAAGTTGTTGTTTAACATCAATATGCCCATTAGCCAGCCAGCATCAATCATTGCAGTGCGGGTTGACTCGTTGTCAAGAGTTTTGTGTTCGGCAAACGATCGCATCATGTTTAGTGAGTGCGAGCCAAAGACGCCACCAATTAGATATTCGACCATTGACATGCCGGCCAAATTAGTGACGATGTATACGATTGCAACTAGTGCGGGAATGTGAAGCATCCATGCAGCCCGAGCATTGCCGACATTGCGTACGGCGCGCCAAGCATCGGCAAGAAAATATTGAACCGCACTAAAGACCGACCAAACGGTTAAGCGAAAAGCGAGAGTGCGATTGGCCCAATAGATAGCGCGAAAGAACCGACCAGATGTTTGCCATTTTTCGGGCATTGCGTAGTAGCTCTCGGTGTCGAGTTGTGGGTGGGTGAGCGTCGTGTTGTGATGGCTGATGTGGTCACGCTTGAACGACAAAAACGGAACCCACATAGTTACCGAGAGTGAAGCGAGCGCAGCATTGAGTTTCGAATTGCGAAATGGGTGACCGTGCACAAGTTCGTGTTGCAGACTTAAGTGCCACGCACCGAACCAAGTTAGAAGTGCAAAAGTTGCCCACCATGGCAACTGTTTGTGTGTGAAAACAGATGCGAACCAACCGACATATACAAGAACTGCAATTATCAAAGTGCGCCAGTCACCACGAGACTTCAAAATTGAGCGCGCACCTGCTTTGCTCGAGACGCTTGATGAATTGACGCTTGTAGACATTCGTTAAATTTTATCGCAACGAGCCTGCCGCGAGTTGACCACGCACAAATACAGCATCGACAAGTTTCACACCTGGGCGGTATGCCAAATGAATGTGACTTCGTGAATTTAGAACTGCAAAGTCTGCGTGCGAGCCGACGGCCAAATTGCCGATATCAGAACGGCGTAAAGCAGCCGCGCCGCCGGCGGTTGCAGACCAGACTGCCTCGTCGCAAGTCATTTTCATATTGAGCACCGCCAATGAGATGGCCAGGGGCATTGACGTCGTATATGACGAGCCCGGATTGCAGTCAGACGCGAGAGCGACTGTCACACCAGCATCAATTAGTCGTCTCGCATCAGGAAACTGCGAGCGAGTGCATAGTTCGGCGGTTGGCAACAGAGTTGCGACAGTCTTGCCTTTGCTATCGGCAAGAGCATCGATATCGGCCGAATCAAGGTGTGTGCAGTGATCGCACGACGCGACGCCAAGTTCAACACCTAATTGAACGCCACCGCCATGTTGCAACTGATTGGCGTGAATTCGTAGCCCAAGACCTGCTTTTGCACCGGCTTGCAGAATGGCTCGCGCATGATCGACCTCGAAAGCACCGCGATCGCAAAAAACATCGATCCATTTCGCGTGGGGTGCACAGTTGTCGAGCATTTCGCCACAAATTAGATCGACGTATTCGTTGATTTGAGATTCGGCTGGCACGACATGGGCACCGAGAAAAGTTGTTTCTGACGTGATTGCATTTGCAACTTGTAGTGAGCGAGTTTCATCGAGAACTGAAAGTCCGTATCCAGATTTTGTCTCAAGAGTCGTCGTGCCCGTGTGCAGTGCTTCGTTGGCGAGTCGGCGAGCGTTTGCGACGAGTACGTCGTTATTGCTGTTGCGCGTTGCGGCAACGGTCGTGCGAATGCCGCCGGCTGTATATGGCTTACCCGACATTCGCGCTTCAAATTCTTCGGCTCGGTCGCCACCGAAAACCAAGTGTGTGTGGCTGTCTACAAAGCCCGGAATTATCGCTCTGCCGTTGAGATCGATCGCAGTCGATTTATATTCGCGTGGCAAGTTTGCAGTCTCGCCTGCGAATGCAATTTTGTTGTCGTTACCAACCACTAGGGCTGCGTTTTCGATTATGCCGAGTTTGCCCCGCTCGAGAGTTGTGTCGTTGGTGACGAGAGTAGAAATGCCTGTGAGTACAAGCACTACGAACCGAACTTCGCGACGAGGTCCTTAACTCTGATGACGAAGTCATGGTGATGAAATTTGTCGAATGAGTCCCAAGTTGTGAATGTTTTCGAGTCTTTCACTTTGTCCATGAACAACAGACCGTCGAGATGGTCGACTTCGTGCTGATAGGTGCACGCTGTCATGCCGCGAATGATCTGGTCAATCTTGTTGCCGTTGCGATCGAAAGCCTCAACGCGAATTGATGTGTGCCGCCACACATTTCCCCGAAAACCTGGCACTGAAAGGCACCCTTCATTGTTTTCGAACATGTCGTCATCGAGTGGTGTGAGCACTGGGTTAATCAAAATCGTCAGCGGCACTTGCGGCTTGTACGGATACCGAGGGTTTTTGTTGACTTCGACTGCGCAGATGCGCTGATGTCGCAAGACCTGTGTTGCGGCGAGTCCGGCGCCGTTGGCATGACGCATCGTCTCGACCAAGTCGTCTATGAAAGTCTGAATTTCAGGCGATTTAATTTCGCTTGGGTCAACTTCGCTGGCACGAATGCGCAACTCAGGGTGACCGATTGTGGCTATTGGCAAAATTGTCATGCCGTAAGTGTAATTAGAGAACGGCTTCGATTGCTGTGCGCAGACTTTCGTTGATATTTGGCAAAGTTCGATGCTTGTAGTCGCTGACTATTTGCTCGCCGCCAACCCAAACATCGCTGACATCAGAACTCGTCGCACTGTGAACAAGATGGGCGGCGCCGTTTGCGGGGTCGAAAGTCGCAAGACGAACAGAATTTGTCGACACGCTAATGAAATCGGCGGGTGCACCGGCCACGAGGCCGTGTTTCTTGCTGCCAAGCGAACTTGCGCCGTTGATTGTTGCTGCCGAAAGCAAATCGCTACTGCGATGAACGCCACGTTTATTTGTAATCAGCCGTTGATTCATTTCGACGGCGCGAGCCTCTTCAAACATGTCGATCACGGCGTGCGAATCAGTGCCCAAACAAAGAGGCGAGCCCGCGCTGACAAGACTTTCAGATGGGCCGATGCCATCTGCGAGATCACGTTCGGTCGTGGGGCAAAAGCATGCAAAAGTTTTGCTTTGGCCGAGCAGATCAATGTCGGCACTCTGCAAGTGAGTTGCGTGTACCGCAGTCGTGAACGAACCAAGAAGTTGGGCGTCACTCAGCAACTGAGTGGGGGTTCGCCCTGTTGCCTCGCGGCATGCATCGTTTTCGGCAGGTTGTTCAGAAACATGGATATGCACGACGCGACCGTTTCGATGTTTTGCGATGAATGCGAGTTCTGATTCGTGCACGGCGCGCACGCTGTGTGGGGCGAGACCAATTGTGTACGTCGTCGACGGTGCGCCGAGTGCATCGACGCGAGCGAGCCAGTTCTCGACTGTGCCGTCGCTAAATCGATTTTGTTCGGCGGCGAGTTGTTGGTCTTTCAAACCACCGTGCAAATAGGCGACATCAAGCAAAGCAATGCGAATGCCAGCGCGACGGGCGGCTTCGATCAAAACTTTGCCCATCTCATTCGTGTCGGCATACTTTTTGCCACCTTGCTGGTGGTGCACATAGTGAAACTCACCAACTGTTGTAACGCCAGCAAGTGCCATCTCTGAAAAAGTTGCTGTCGCAAGCGCTAAATAGTTTTCAGGTGTCAGGCGATTAGCAACTTGATACATCAATGTGCGCCAAGACCAAAAGTCGCCGAGGCCAGCACCACTGTGAGTGCGACCGCGTAGTGCTCGATGAAATGCGTGACTATGCGCATTGACAAAACCGGGCATGACAACGCCTGCGATACGCGAATCTTTCGAGTTCGGCGCAGCGTTCGCATCTATCGAAACGAAAGATCCTTTATCAATTGTGATGCGCACGTTTGAGGCGCAACTTTCGCCACCTAACCAAGCGTGTTCGGCAAAAAATGATTTCATTGCTCGCGCATTGGCAAACGCACGCCACGTTTTTCAGCGACATCAATTGCTAAGTCGTAGCCAGCATCTGCGTGTCGGATAACACCCATGCCCGGGTCACTTAACAAAACGCGTGAAAGTTTCTCACTTGCGAGATCGGTGCCGTCGGCAACGCAAACCATGCCCGCATGAATGCTGCGGCCGATGCCAACGCCGCCACCGTGGTGAATGCTGACCCAAGTTGCACCACTCGCAGTGTTGACGAGCGCATTTAGCAACGGCCAGTCGGCGATTGCATCTGAGCCATCAAGCATCGCTTCAGTTTCGCGATAGGGGGATGCAACAGAACCTGAATCTAAGTGGTCGCGACCGATGACGATTGGCGCGCTGAGTTCTCCGCGTTTGACCATTTCATTGAAACGCAAACCAAGACGATGTCGCTCGCCATAACCGAGCCAACAAATTCGTGCAGGCAAACCTTGAAATGCGACTTGTTCGCTGGCAAGGCGCATCCATTTGGCGAGGTCTTCATTGTCAGGAAACTCTTCAAGCACCGCGCGGTCAGTTGCAGCGATGTCGCGTGGGTCGCCCGAAAGAGCAACCCAACGAAATGGGCCTTTACCCTCACAAAACAACGGACGAATATATGCGGGCAAGAAACCTGGATAATCAAAAGCGCGGTCGTAACCACCTAGTTGGGCCTCGCGGCGCAATGAGTTGCCGTAGTCGAAAACTTCGGCACCGGCATCTAAGAAACCGACCATTGCGCGACAATGTGCTGCCATTGCTGCTCGCGATCGATCGATGTAATGCTCTGGGTTTGTTGCTCGAAGTTTTTCGGCGGCTTCGAACGTTAAGTCGTTGGGCACGTAACTCATCGGGTCGTGCGCGCTCGTCTGATCGGTGACAATATCAGCAGCAAAACCTTGCGCCAGTAATTTTGGAAACATATCGGCAGCATTTCCGACCACGCCAACCGAAAGTTTTTTGCGAGCTTTTTTGGCGGCCTCACATCGAGCAACTGCATCTTCGAGTGAGTCGGCGACTTCGTCAAGGTAGCGAGTTTCAACGCGGCGTTGAACGCGAGTTGGGTCAACATCGATGCACAAAGCGACGCCATCGTTCATTGTGATCGCAAGTGGTTGCGCGCCGCCCATGCCACCCAGACCAGCAGTGAGAGTTATCGTGCCGGCGAGTGTGCCTTTAAATTTTCTGCGAGCGATTTCGGCGAAACACTCGTAGGTGCCTTGCAAGATGCCTTGCGTGCCGATATAAATCCATGAGCCGGCGGTCATTTGGCCGTACATGGTGAGACCGAGATTTTCGAGACGCCTGAATTCATCCCATGTGGCCCAGTCGCCGACGAGATTCGAGTTCGCCAGCAGTACGCGTGGCGCCCATTCGTGTGTGCGAAAAACGCCGACTGGTTTGCCCGATTGCACCAACATTGTTTCGTCGGGTTTCATGGTTTGCATCGTGCGCATCATCGCATCGAATGCTGGCCAACTGCGCGCTGCGCGACCGGTGCCGCCATAGACGACAAGATCGTCGGGGCGTTCTGCAACTTCAGGATCTAAATTGTTTTGCAACATTCGATATGGCGCTTCAATTTGCCAATTCGCGCAATGCAATTGCGTGCCGCGCGGCGACCTTACGACTCTTGGACCAGACATAGTTACATTCTCGCCGAAAACTTGATGTTTCACCAACTGTTAGAGCGACTTGTTGAGTGTGATGTGGGCGAG
>BJFV01000076.1 GCA_014190055.1 Actinomycetes bacterium | reverse complement strand
TCGTCTTCGTTTGAAAACAAAATATCAATGTCGTTTTTCACTAGTGCTAAAAAGTCTGCGCGATGACGATCAACACAAAACGAATCTGAAAGCGTAAGCGCAACTTTTCGACCAGCCGCATGCGCATATTCGGCGGCTGTGCGAAACGCTTCTTTGGCTGCATCTTTGTCGAACAAATAGCCCTCAAGAAACACAACCGCCGCACTTTGCACCGCTGTTTTAGAAATGTCGGCGGCGTCGAGCAATGAGGCTGCGCCAAGAAACGTGTTCATCGTGCGATTGCCATCTGGCGTGACAACGATCAAACACCGACCAGTGTCTTCAGTCTCACAAGTAACACCCGGAAAAAACTTGACACCCACTGAGTCGAGGTCACGCGAAAACGAATCGCCCAATCGATCGGCTGAAATTTTGCCGATGAAACCCGCTTTGCCACCAAGACTTGCCAATCCGTAAGCCGTGTTTGCCGCCGAGCCTCCACTCATCTCGGTACGAGAATTAACAAGCGAATGCAAATGCTTCGACCGTTTAATATCGACAAGATTCATCGAACCTTTGACGATGTTTTCGCGGACCAAAAAACCTTCGTCAACGGTTGCCAATACATCAACAAGGGCATTGCCGATCGTCAACGCATCAAGGCTTACGCCTTCGACATTTGTGAGATTTACTGGGGGCACGCGAAATTTAATTCGTGCGCGAAACGGCAGTGAGTTCGCCCTTTGACAGGCGTTGTTGCAATTCGCGCTTCAAAAACTTGCCTGCAGCATTGCGTGGCAGCGGCTCGTGCATCACAATTACATGAGCAGGCACTTTGAAAGCGGCAATTTTGCCCTCAAGAAACTTCCACAAATCTTGCGGATCAAGTTTTGCACCAGCCTTCGGCAAAATCGCAACACCAACTTCTTCACCGAGGCGCTCGTGAGGCACGCCGAAAACTGCAGCCTCGTGCACCGCTGGGTGGTCGTAAATTGCGCTCTCAACTTCGGCGCCGTAAATGTTTTCACCGGCGCGAAGAATCATGTCTTTGACACGGTCTTCGACATAAACGAAACCATCAGCATCAAGGCGACCCACGTCGCCCGAGCGAAGCCAGCCGTCAACAATCGTCTCGGCGGTTGCATCTGGGCGGTTCCAATATCCACGAATCAACATCGGGCCAAAGAACCAAATCTCACCCGCTTGGCCAGTTGGCACCGGCTTCAGGTTTTCGTCGCGAACCTCAACTCGCATTGGCAAAACTGCCCGACCAGTGCTGGTTGGGTGAGACAAATAATCAGACCCGGTGATGCCAGGGCCAAACGCATTTGTCTCGGTCATGCCGTAACCAAGTTGCGGGCTGCCGTTTTTGACTTTGTCGTTGACTTTGCCGACCAACGAAGTTGGTGATGGTGCACCGCCGCCGCCGACTGCGCGCAAACTGCTCGTGTCGTATTTATCGAAGGCTGGCGAATTGACGAGATCCCAACTTTGTGTCGGCACACCAACAAAGTTTGTGATCTGCTCACGCTCAATCATTTCGAGAGCCTTCTCGGCATCCCACTTGTACATAATCGCAAGTTTCAAACCAGCAATGAAACAACTCATCATCACTGGCACGCAACCCGTGACATGAAACAGTGGCACGATCAAAATAAACGAAGTTGGCACTTCTGGGCCAGTGACTTCTTTCAACTTTGTACCCGAAAGTGTCAGCACTGCATTGCGCGAAGAAAACGCCATCAACGCAGAAATTATCGCGCGATGTGTCGACACGGCGCCCTTAGGGCGACCAGTTGTGCCAGATGTATAAAGAATCGTTGCGTCATCGTCAGGCTTAATGTCAACCACCGGACACTTGAGCGCGGCCTTCAAATGCGGCGCCAAAGCATCTTGCCATTTATCGACACCCGCAGGTAGCGGCTTTTCAGCACGAACCACCAAAACTTTGACACCGAGTTTCTTGCAACTCGCTGAAGCGATATCAAAACGCTGTTGATCGCAAATTAAAACTGTTGCGCCAGAATCTTGCAGTGCGAAGTCCATTTCGTCTTCGACCCACCACGAGTTCATCGACACTGAAATTGCGCCAACCGAAATAATCGCCGCAAAAGACATCACCCATTCGGGATAATTGCGCATTGCGACTGCAACACGGTCGCCTTTCTTGACGCCATAGGTGTTCACGAGCAGATTCGACAGCGCGTCAATTTGATCCATTGCTTGGGTGAATGTGTATGTCTCACCCTCGTAAACCAAGAATGTCTTTTCGCCATGACCACGAGCGCCTGCGAAAACCTGACCCAAGTGTGCGGGGGCATTTTTGAACACTTGTGTCTTGATGCCAAAGACTTCGGCGTCGACAAGTTCGAAAATCTGCCCTGGGGCGGTTACCGCCAAGTTGGCTTCAGTCCACGTCATTGCCATTTTTTAAACCCCCGAGTCGGCCTTTTTGGCACTCAGATATTGTGCCACTCGGCTGCGTTCAGCACCTAACCGCAAATTGTGGAGCTGAGGGGAATTGAACCCCTGGCCTGTACATTGCGAACGTACCGCTCTACCAACTGAGCTACAGCCCCGAAACGAACGAAATATTTAGGCGGCGCGGTTGCGAAACTGGCGCATATAGCGAGTGCTGTCACGCTGAACGCGAAGTTGCACAAGCCAATAGCAGTAGCCAATCAAGGCTATGAGGCTCAGCGTAAACGCATAAACCAAGACGATCGACCCAGTTGTAAATGCCAAGAAAAGCGAAATTACAGTCGCGGAAGCAAGACCAACAACCGTGTGCTGACGGCGCTGGCGAACGAGTTCGCGGGCATAGAACTCGCCCGACATTGGCTGATGCGAGCGGGTGCCTTGAGGACGCAAAATTGGGCCGGTCAAATGCGAAAACTGACTCGCCTGGCGCGATCGCATTTGGTTTGGCGCGAGTTCGCGTGACATGCCTCGCAATTGTGCTTGCGGGTGACGAAGGTTCGAATTCTGAAGGCTTGACAAATTGCGCCTGAAAGCGCTCACCGACATGTTCGGCGAATTGTTAATGCGGGCGCGCAAAATCGGCGGCAAAAGAACTGCGAGCCAGGCGGCGCCAACGATCAGAAGAATTAACTTGCTCATGGGGTCAACTAAGTGTATTACGGGTTAACGAGATCACTACCCAAGTCGCTCAGAGCCCTAAAAATAAGGGTTTTGGCTTATTCTTCGCGCCGATAGGTGCCCTGGCGCCCGCCAGATTTCTCCCAAAGTGTGAGTTCGCCAATCACCATGGCGCGGTCAGCGCTCTTGCACATGTCGTAGATCGTTAGCGCGGCAACCGAACAGGCATGCAGGGCTTCCATTTCGACCCCGGTGCGATCGATGGTGTCGACTTGGGCCTCGACTGCGATGTGGTCGTCGCCGATTTCGAAGTTGATGTAAACGGCACCAACCAAAAGCGGATGACAAAGCGGAATCATCTCGGCGGTTCGCTTCGACGCCTGAATGCCAGCCACGCGGGCAACCGCGAGAACGTCACCTTTCTTTACTTCGCGGTTGGCAATGGCGGCAGTGGTTTCTGGCTTCATGAAAACTTTGCAACGCGCAACAGCACGACGATGGGTCGGCTCTTTTGGCGTTACATCAACCATGCGGGCTCGTCCTAATGGGTCAAGATGTGAAAAATTCAGTTCAGACATGAGAAATCTCGATCATTATTAGCCGCCAATCTGACTCATTGACCGTTTCGGGCGCACGAATGTGACATTGCCAATTGCGTGACCCGCCCACTTTGTGCCGACTGCTCGCGCAATTTCGGCTGCGATCGCATCGTCGGTTGCGCCGCCACGCAACATCGCCCGCAAATCAAACTCAGTCGTCGAAAATAGACAAGTGCGAAACTGGCCTTCTGCAGTTAGTCGCACACGGTCGCAGTCGCCACAGAATGGTTTTGTAACCGACGGAATCACGCCAACTGTGCCTGCGCCATCGAGATATCGCCAGCGATCTGCAGGCGCAGCACCGCGTGATGCAACCTGCTCTAGCGGAAAGACGCTATTTATTGTTGCGACGATTTCGTCTTGGCCGACAACGTCTTTGCTTTGCCACTGACCTTGCGCGTCGAGTGGCATGAATTCAATAAATCGCACTTCCACTTTTTTGTCGCGACCAAAACTCGCCAGCGCCAAAATTTCGTCGTCGTTTACCCCGCGCTGAATAACAGCATTGATCTTGACAGGCGAAAACCCTGCCTGAATCGCTGCGTCAATGCCATCTAGAACATTGTCAAGATGATTGCGACGCGTGATTTTGAAGAACCGCTCGCTTTGCAAGGTGTCAAGGCTGACGTTGATACGCGACAAACCAGCGGCCTTCAGTTCGTCAGCAATAAGTCGCAGTGTTGCGCCGTTGGTTGTGAGCGCGATGTCGATATTTTTGCCTGCCAGTGGCGACTTGGCAGTGCTCGGCACTTTGAGTTGTGCGAGTTTTTCGACCAACATCGGCAGGTGCGCTCGCACAGTTGGCTCGCCACCAGTCAAACGAATGCTGTCGACATCAAATCGGTGCACACAAATTGTCGCCAAGCGCTCGATCTCTTCGAAAGTCAAAATTTGGTCGCGATCGAGCCACGTCATGCCTTCTTCTGGCATGCAATATGTGCAGCGAAAATTGCAACGATCAGTTATCGAAATTCGCAGATCGCGAACAGTTCGCCCAAACGGGTCAATTAATTCCACAAAAATCCCACGTCAGCAACTCCATTGACTGAGCCTATTACTAGTCATTTAACTCAGCAACATCACGTCGACTTCAGCACCTGCTGGCAAGCCCTGACCATCAGGCACAATTGCCAAGCCATTTGCCTGTGACGTTGCAGCGAGTTGATGGCTGCCCTGCGGGCCAGTGTCACGAACATGCAATCGACCATCGTTCGTAAATGCGCCGAACACTCGCATGAAATGAATTTTGCCGTCTTGCTTGCGTTTCATCGGCGCATCGACAATTGCGCGCACCGTTGGCCGAGTGAGGTTTTGTGTGTGCCCCATCATCTTGCGCAGGGCGGGGCGAGCCAATATTTCAAAACTAATCATCGACGAAACAGGGTTGCCCGGCAAACCAAATATTGGGATAACTCTTGCGTCGCTGGTCTTCAATTTGCCGAAAGCAAAAGGTTTCGCCGGCTTGATTGCCATCTGCATCCAATTCATTTCGGCGATGCGTGACAAAACGATTTTCACAACGTCAAAGTCACCCTGACCAACGCCGCCACTCGTTACGATCGCATCACATTTCGTTGCAACCTCTCGCAATTTGCTTTCAAGCACTGTTTCGTCGTCGGCGACAATGCCGAGATTGATCACTTCGCAACCAGTTGCACCAATCATCTCTGACAGCATTGTTAAATTGCTTTCGCGAATTTGACCAGGTTTTAGTTCTGAGCCATCAATCACAAGTTCGTCGCCTGTTGACAGCATCGCCACACGCAACTTCGGATACGACAGAACTTTTCTTGCATTAATACTTGCCAACACGCCGATGCCCGCGGCGTTAATCACTTCACCAGATTTGAAGACGACATCTCCTGCGCGCACATCTTCACCGATTTCGCGAATTGCATCACCTGCTTTTGCTGGTTTGTTGCAGCGCACCCGCGTTGGGCTGAGTTCTGTCGCATCTTCAATCATCACCACGGCATCTGCACCTCGTGGCATCGGTGCGCCAGTCATAATTCGCGCTGACTGGCCTGCACCAATTTCGTAACTCGCTACATGCCCTGCGCCAATCACGCCAAGAACTTCGAGTTCGACACCAGCAGTCATTACATCTTGTGCACGAACCGCAAAACCATCGACAGCCGTGTTGGCAAATGGCGGAATGAACTCGGTTGCAACTATGTCGTTAGCCACAACTCGCCCCGACATCGACTGACAATCGACAAGTACTGG
>BJFV01000075.1 GCA_014190055.1 Actinomycetes bacterium | reverse complement strand
TAACAGATAACTAAAAGATCGCTAAGTGCGAGCCTCGCTCGCAAAACAGAAAGATCTGTTTAGTTAGATGCCGGATTAACGTCGACGACCTTGCGGCCACGACGCTCGGCGAACTTTACGTTGCCACTAACAAGAGCGAACAAAGTATCGTCGCTGCCTTTGCCAACATTTTTGCCCGGGTGCACTTTCGTGCCACGTTGACGAATCAAAATTGTGCCGGCGTTGATGAGCGTGCCGTCAAACACTTTTACGCCGAGGCGTTGCGCATTTGAGTCTCTGCCGTTTCTTGTAGAACCGCCACCTTTGGTTTTTGACATGAATCAGCCTTTCGCAATCGAAGTAATCTCAACGAGGCTATAGCGCTGGCGATGCCCGAAACGGCGTCGCTGGTTGGTGCGGCGCTTGTACATGAAGCCATCAATTTTTTTGTCGGCGACTTCGCCCAAAACTTTGCCCTTTACAGAGGCCTTTGCAAGCTGTGCAGGTGTTGCGAGAACGTTCTCGCCATCGACGAGCATCACTGGGGTGAACGAAACCTCAGAGCCAGTTGCGACGCCCAACAGTTCAACCTGAACCTGCTGGCCTTTAGCGACCTTTTCTTGTTTTCCACCAGAAGCAATAATTGCGTACATATTGAACTCAGATCCTATCTGTATGAATTGCCGAAAATCACCAATAAACGCCGAAAATCAGTCGAGCATCGAGTGGTCGACCATGATTCCGCGACCCTCGCAAGTTGGGCAAGTGTCTGCGAAATTCGTTAGCAAACCTTCGCCGATTCGCTTTCGAGTCATCTCAACGAGACCGAGTTCTGAAATCTCAAACACCTGAGTTCGCGTCTTGTCGCGCGACAACGCATCTTTAAAGCGCTCAAGCACTTTCCGCCGGTTTTCACGCACATCCATATCAATGAAGTCGATGACGATGATGCCGCCAATGTCACGAAGGCGCAACTGACGCGCGATTTCGTCGGCTGCTTCAAGGTTGTTGTTGAAAACCGTCTCTTCGAGATTCGTCTTGCCGATGTTCTTACCTGTATTTACGTCAATCACGGTCAACGCTTCTGTGTGCTCGATTACAAGCGAACCGCCTGAAGGCAACCAGACCTTGATGTCAAGAGCCTTATGAATTTGCTCATGCACGTGTTGTTTTTCGAACAACGAAAGCCCCTCAGCGGCGGTGTCGTGAAACTCAACACGGTCTAAAAATTCTGGGTTGAAATCGCCGATGTATTGACGCACTTCTTCGAACAATTCGCGATCATCGATGATGATGCCGCGATAATCACTGCTGAATTCTTCGCGGATAACGCGCACAGCCAATGAAGGCTCGCGATACAGCAACGTCGGGCCGCTCGCCTTTTTTGATTTCTCTTTGATATCTTCCCAAAGCTCTAGCAACCGCGACATATCTGTCTGCAATTCGTGCTCGGTTGCATTTTCTGCAGCGGTTCGCACGATGACGCCATGCTCTTCTGGTTTGACACGGTCCAAAATTGCCCGCAAACGACGGCGCTCGTCTTCTGGCAATCGCTTTGAAATGCCGTATGTTCGCGAATCAGGTATCAAAACCACAAATCGACCCGGCAACGAAACCTCTTGAGTTAGGCGACCACCTTTAGCGCCGATCGGATTTTTCGTCACTTGACACAAGATCAACTGGCGAGATTGCAAAACATGCTCAATACGCGGTTCGGGCCCTTGTTCGACAACATCTTCTTTGTCGAATTGCACATCGCCGCGATACAAGACGGCATTCTTTGGCGTGCCGATGTCAACAAACGCAGCTTCCATTCCTGGCAGCACGTTCTGCACGCGACCGAGATAAATGTTGCCGTGAATTTGATCGGCATCATCGGCAGGTCGACTTACATAGTGCTCAATAAGGCTTCGACCCTCGAGCATCGCCACCTGCGTAAAGTCTTTGCGCACTTGAACACACATCATGTAGCGACCGAGTGGTCGTCCATTGCGCTCTTTGCCTCGACGACGCTCAATTAGCTCGGCATCAGTTTCAACGACACTTGAGCGCGATGACCTCGACGAGTCACGATCACCCGTGCGATCACCGCGGCGGCGACGATTACGACCACCGCGACGATTTCGGCCACCGCGGCCAGACTTTTCGCCACGACCTGACTTTTCAGAACGCTTGGAGTTACCCCCGACGCGACCGACCGACGAATCGCCTGAGTCCTCAGAATCAGCAGTTTGCGATGGCGCGACAATCGGAGCCGGACGCGTGTCTCCGATTTGGGGTTTGCGCACAAGCGCAGCATCGGCTGCTTGAGGCGAGACTAAACGACCTTCTCTTGGATGCTCTGGTAACTCTGGCGAACTCATTAACTAATCCTTCTAAACCTTTAAAACGAACCGACAAACACTGGCTCGTCAATCGCGGTTAAGCGCTAACTCAGGAGACTGAGCGCACCGACTTCGCGAAAATCGAATGTGTGGAGCTTTCGCTCCGTGCTTTCAGGCTATCTCGTCGAGTGGCACTAACGACGGACTCCCCTAACGGAGACGACGCATATAGATGCTCTGGGCCAACCCAATCATCAACGCACTTGAGACCAGGTGCGAACCACCATACGAAATGAACGGCAAGGGAAGTCCGCTGACGGGGGTCAAACCGAGTGTCATTCCGATGTTTTGGAAAATCTGAAACAGCAACAACGAGAACACACCCGCAATTAATAATTGATCAAACCGTGTGCGGGCAAGTCGCGAGATAACCCAAAGTCTCCACAAGATAATTGCGAAAAGAGCGAGAACAACAAATCCCCCGATCATTCCGAATTGCTCACCAATAGCCGAGAATGGAAAATCAGAAAATTGAACCGGGATAAACGCACCGTTCGTAAGCGGACCCTGCAAAAACCCCTTGCCAAAAAAACCGCCACTCGAAACCGCACGTTTTGCGAAGCGCACCTGCAACACGATTTGCTGCAGATCTTTTTCGTTTGAGTCTTGATTCAAGAACGCATCAATCCGTCGCAATTGATAGCGATCGACTACACCGGCGACAGTTACCGCAGCCGCCGAGACGATTGTCAAACCAGTGACCATCGCGATGTATCTGCGCTTTGCACCAGCCATAAGCAACACGCCAGCGACACCGGCGACCAAAACCGTTGCTGAGCCCAAGTCTGGTTGCAACAGAATCAAGAGAACTGGAAAGCCGAGAATAAACAACGAAACAGAAAATTGGTGATAGTCGATTTTGTCGTAAGCGGCATCAGCGGTGTATGCCGCAATTAAAATCAGCACAACCACTTTCATCAACTCGGCAGGTTGCACCGAGATTGGACCGAGATCGAACGCAAGTCTCGCCCCGCGAGTAACTGCACCGTAAACCAAAACCAGAATCAGCAGCAAGCTCGAGGCGATATACCAAAAGACAGCACGCTCTCGAATCCAGTCGTGTCCAATCGCCATGACAATTGCAGTTGCGACAGCAGCGATAATTAGAAACGTAACTTGGCGCTGAACGTAAAAGTATTGATCAAAGCCTTGATTGATCATGCGCTGGCGAGTTGCCGAATAGACAGTAAATGCACCAATGACACTCTGCAACGACACAGCGATCAACAAGACGACGTCGACATTGCGCCAAACCGAAACAACGTCATAGCTCGTACCCATCCATTTAGGCAATGAGACTTTCGGTAGAAACCGTGGCATTTTTGCTCGTCTACTCTCGGGTATCCGACGCGCCACCAACCAGACAGAGCGGGTTACGTAGCGAAGTTGGCGGGGCAACTTCAAAACTGGCTTTATCAAGCGGGTCAGCAGGTAGAACTTCGTCGTAGCGGTAATTGCCCGCTAACGCAGTGAAAATGCACTTAACAACTGGTGCTGCCGCTTGCGAGCCGTAGCCGGCTTTCTCAAGATATGCAAAAACTGTGTAGGGCTGAGAACTATCCAGACTGAACGCACCAAACGCTGATGAGTCGTTCCATGGCAAGTTATTGAAGCCTTGTGCCGTGCCTGTCTTGCCTGCGATCGGCAACTTCTCATAGTCGTAACCACGAAAAATATTTTCACCTGTCGCCTTGTGGTAGTAGTCAAAATTGACACCTGGTCCGGTAATTACACGCGCCATTCCTTTAACAATTGGCTCACGAGTTTCGGTCGGCATTGCAATGCGTCGCGTTGGCTTAATCGAGACAAGGCGCTTTACAACTTCAGTCGTACCAAAATCTACGAAGCCCGGCCGAGAGTCGAGTGTGCCAGGCGCAAGCAACGCAACGCCAACGCGGGGTTCATAAACTCGACCTCCATTTGCAATAGCCGAATAAGCCTGGGCCATCTGCACGGGTGTAGCTGATAACAAACCTTGCCCAATCGAAAACAAAACTTGATCGCCGACATAATAGGCACGACCAGACTCTTGCGAGATTGCGCCAATATCAGCAAGTCTCTTTTTCAACTCTTTACTTGGAATCGTGCCGGCATATTCGTAAGGCAAATCAATATTGGTAGGCGAACCAAGACCGAAAGTTCTCACTTCGTTTTCAAGAACCGGCGCAAAACCGCGCTCAGTCAAAATTTGTTCGCCAATTTTGTAAAAGAATGTGTCGCTCGAAACTGCTAGAGCTGATTCGACATTTACTTCGCCATATCGGCATGGCGCACCTGTTGCTCGGCAGATTGAATTTCTGAAAACACACTTAACTCCCTGTTGGCAGCGATCGTCCGGGATGCTCTGCAATTTGTAAGTACCGCGATCGTCGAATTTATATTTTGCGCCGCCGGGTAATTGGCCCGAATTCAACGCTGCATATGCAACCAAAGGCTTAAATGATGAACCTACGTTGTATCGACCAGTGATCGCACGATTAACCAAAATCGAAAGGTCGGGGTCATCAGTTTGGGGAAACAATTGCGTGAACTTATCTTTCGGTAGTCCGCCGCCAAACCAGCGAACGTCAAAGCGCGGATAACTTGCCATCGCAACAACGCGACCTGAGTTGTGATTCATCACAACAACCGAACCAGCCGGCGCTTTGTAATAGTTAATCTCTGGATATTGCGGGTCGAGCGTGCCATCAGGCAATCGCACTTGCCCGGCTTCGACACGACGGCGCACAAGTAACTGTGTTTCAAGTGCCTGCTCTGCAAACTGTTGAACTTTGAGATCGATCGACAGCTGCAAATCATTACCCGCTATCGGCTCAACTCTCTCGATCAAGCGCAATACGTTGCCTACCGCATCTACTTCATAACGCACATAGCCAGGCGTTCCTCGAAGTGCTGTTTCGTATGTCTCTTCAACTCCGTATTGACCAACTCTTTCGTTCGGGTCATAACCGATTGATTTGTAATAAGCGAGATTCCCCTTCAAAATTGCTCCCAGATAACCAAGCACATGACCACCGAGAGCGCCATATGGGTAATTTCTGCGCCATTCTTCTCGCACAAATATCCCCGGATAGTCCTCTACACGTTCCATCAAAAAGAGAGCCGTTTCTTCAGAAACATCTTCACGTAACGGAATTGATTCAAAGGGTCCGTATCGCTCGTCTTGCATGCGTACGAGCAGTGTTTCGATTGGCACATTGAGTGGGCCCGACAGGCGCTGCGCAAGTGCAAGACGCTCAGCGGGTTTTCGCACAACATCACGATCGATAGTCACCACGAGCGTTCGCTTATTGTCAGCCATTACACGGCCAGCTGAATCAAAAATTCTTCCTCGCTCAGGCAAAAGTTTGATCGTTCGTGTACGAACTTTGACGATGACTTCTTCGACACTTCGCGAGCCGACAGCCTGCAAAAACCACATCCGAGTTGAGAGCGCCCCAAACAACACAAGTGCTACGACACCGAGAGCGACCAAGCGTTTTGGTGCACTCTCGGGCCTCTGCGTCGACATCAAACTGACAACTTTCTTTCAGCCAATGTCCAACGGCAAACAAGAATCGCCAGTGGCGAAAGAATTAGATTGCAACCAGCGACGACAATTGCAACTTTGATAATTCTCCACTGCAGCCAACCATCAAGACCGA
>BJFV01000074.1 GCA_014190055.1 Actinomycetes bacterium | reverse complement strand
AGTTGATTTGTCAAGCATTGGCATGCCGTTTGCATCTTTTTTATATGGCAGAGGTTCGACAAGACAGACGATTTCTCGTTCGGCGAGAAGTCGCATTGCTTCGACGACATATTCAATTGTCCGGCCGACGCCAATGTCGGTGTCTTCGAAACGCACTAACACTTTTCCGGCGTCAAGACCGAGTTCGGCAATGCTGTCAGCGTCATAGGCCGTCATCGGGTCGTCGAGGCCCCATGTCGTGCCGAGGTAGCCGCCGCGATTCATCGTGCCGAATACAAGTTTTGATTCGAGTGCGCCAAGCCAAGCCAATTCTTCGACGATGTCGGCGCTGGCTAATACTCCGTCCACGTTTGGGTTACTCAAACTGCGCACCAAACGGTCAAGCAACAAGCGACGATTTGCAATGATGTATTTTTCTGAACCGGCAGAAATGATGCCTCGGGCGGTGTGATCTGCTGCAACGATCAGTAAGCGACCATCTTTGCCAACCATTTTGCGACGCTTGCGACTGACCAGGGCCTTTTTGAAAGATTCGGGGCTCTTAAGTCGCGCCTGAATCAATTCGTTGTATTGCTTGTCGGTGAGCGCAGAAGTCATGAGACTCTAAGCCTAAATTTTTTGCTGCTCGGCAATGAAGTCGCGCAAGATCGGCTCGGTCGGCATGGCGTCAGCGCAAGTTAACTTGGTGGCGACATAGGCGCCAGCGGCGTTGGCAAATTCACCGATCTGGCGAACCGACCAACCGTGCAACAACCCGTGGGCGAGTGCGCCGCCGAACGCGTCGCCCGAGCCCAGGCCGCAGACGAGTTTGATTTTGCACGGCGCGATTCGGATTCGCTCTGCAGAAGTTGCCAGCATCACGCCTTCAGCGCCAAGTTTGACAATCGCTAGTTCGACGCCGTCAGTCAAAAGTTTGTCGGCGATTGCATCTGGGTCGGTAAGGCCGATAGCCATTTCGCACTCGGTGCGATTGCCAACGACAACAGAGCAGTTGGCAATGGCTGCACGGGCAGCAGTGCCGGCTTCTTGAATCGACGACCAAAAGCTTGGTCGATAGTCGAGATCAATAATCGTGTGGGGTTTTCGGTTGCGTTGTGCCAACCATTTAAATGAAGACTTTGCCGTTTCGCCATGGGCGAGTGCGCAACCACTCATCCAAAAAACACCACATTCGTCAATCAGATCTTTGGGAATTGATTCTGAATTTATGGTTGTGTCTGGCGCATTTGGTTGTCGGTGAAAAATGAGTTTTGGATCTTCTGGTGGATCGAGCGCGGCAAGCACGACAGGTGTTAAGCCGTTTGATTCGGTTAAAACATATTTTGTATCAACACCCCAACTGTCGAGTTTGTTGACGATGTATCGGCCGAGCGGGTCACCGCCAACTTTTGTAAGCAGCACAGCATGATTGCCAAGTTTTGCTGCGGCGACAGCCACATTGCTCGGGCTGCCACCAACGCTTTTAGAAAATGTCTGTTCGCTAGCAAATGCTGCGCCAGCCTCTAGACCGTAGAGATCGACACTGACTCGACCAACTGCGACGATCGTGTTATTCATCAGCATGAGTTTACGCAGGGCACTCAACTTTATTGCCATTGATTGGGTTCACCGAGTAGTTTGCGTGCATGCGAATTGCGGTTTTTGGTGCTGGTCGAATGGCCGAGATTCGAATTGAAGACATGGTTCTTGACTCTCGGATCACCGAGATTGCGGTCATAAACCGATCTCCACAACGAGCCGAGGCTCTGAGCGCAAGATTTGGTGTAAAAGTTTTGCCAGAAGAAAGATTCAAGCCCGAAGATTTTGATTCGTACGTGATTACGACCGGCACCTCGCATCATGCGACCGCACTTGATTTAGTGATCGGACCAAATCGAAAGATTTTTTGTGAAAAACCGATAGCGCTTGAATTAGCTGAGACAGATCAGGTTTTGAAGCGACTAAGTGAGTCGGGTGCTGAAATGCAAGTGGGTTTTCAACGACGATTTGATCCGCCGATTGCTAAAGCCAAACAACTGATCGACGCCGGAAGCGTCGGAACGTTGTATCACCTCAGATTTATGTCGAACGATATTGAGCCGTCATCGCGAGAGTTTCTTGCAGGCAGTGGGGGCATTTTTCGCGATTTGCATGTGCACGATTTTGACTTGGCTGAGTGGTTGTGTTCAGAACAAATCGCCGAGGTTTACGCGACGCGCCGAGTACGTGAATTTCAGCAGTATGCAGAGTTCGAGGATGGCGATGTTTCGCTGATTCATGCGATGACAAACTCTGGCGTGCAGATAAGTATTTCAGGCACACGTCACGACCCTCGTGGGCACGATGTCAGATTTGAAATTTTTGGATCAAAAGACTCGGTGAGTGCAGGTTTGGCGCCGCGCACACCTTTGAACTTGCTTGACCCGGGCATCGCCCTGAGTGATAGGCCGTACTCAGGTTTTGTCGACAGATTTAGAGAAGCATTCAGGCAAGAGACAAAGGCGTACATCGAATGGCTCGCTGGCAATCGACCGAATCCGTGCAGTCCTGACTCGGCTCGAAGCGGAATTTGCATTGCAATTGCGTGTGAGATCTCGGCACGCGAAAAGCGTGTGGTCAAAGTTTCAGAGGTTCGGGGGTCGTGAGTCGACTGAAACTTGCGTTGATCGGTTTAGGTCGCATGGGTCGCGTGCACGCACAAGCGTTGGCAAAATCTATGGAGATTGAAGTTGTGGCGATAGCCGACCCATCGAGCCAGTCGATTGAGTTTGCAGAAACAATTTTTAAGAACGCGTCGACGTTTGCTGATTATCGACAGGCAATGCAGCATGCTGGCGTAGAAGCATGCTTAATTGCGTCGCCGACGCCGTTGCATGCCGAGATGGTTCAACACGCTCTAGACAGACAGTTACACGTATTGTGCGAAAAACCACTCGCACTCGATGTTGAGGTAGCCAAAAAATTGGCGAATGAAGCCAACTCAAAGAAGTTGGTGCTTCAGATTGGGCATTGGCGTAGGTTTTCGCCTCCTTGGGTGGCTGCGAAAAGACTTTTGAACGAGGGCGCAATCGGTGATCCGTTGATGATTCGGTTGTCACAGTGGGATGCAAATTCGCCACCGGCAAGTTTTTGTGATGTGAAAGTAAGTGGTGGGCTTGCGATTGATTGTGGCGTTCATGAGTATGACTTGGCTGAGTGGTTCTTCGGCGAGCCGGCACAAGCAGTGCGCGCTTGGAATTTGCCTTTGGTTGAAAAGTCACTCGAAGCAGTTGGCGACGTAGATAATTTGTGTGCCGTGCTTGAGTTTGCCGAATCGCGAACTGCGATTGTCGATTTGTCGCGCAACTGTCGATACGGAGACGACGTTCGCACCGAAATTCTTGGTAGCAATGGGGCAATCTTTGTTGACCTTTTGCCAACGGGACGCACGAGGTTGGCAACTAAAGACGGCGTCGTCGAAGTTTCGGGTTCACAAGCACAGGACGCGACCTCCGCTGGCGTTGAAAATCAATTAGAGGCATTCGTGCAAGCGATCAAAGTCGGTAGCGGGGGTACAGTGCCGAACGGTTACGACAGTGCGAGATCTACAAATATTGGCCATGCTGCAATTCGTGCAGCAAAGAGCGGTGAGAAAGTTGTTGTCTGAGATGTACGACCAATTTGCTGAAAACATTGTTCTGCATCAAGACGATGTCGGTATGTGTCATGGCGCAAATGTTGCGTTTTTAGAACTCTCGAAACTGGGGTCTATTACTAGTGCGTCGGTGATGGTGCCATGTCCATGGTTTGCCGAGGCTGCATCAATGGCGGCAACGAACCCAGAACTAGATCTTGGCGTGCATTTGACTCTTACGGCAGAAAAAGAGTTTTACCGCTGGCGCCCGATTAGTGACCCGTCAAAATCGACTGGCCTTGTTGACGATCACGGGTTTATGTGGCGCGATGTTTCGTCGGTGCGCAAAAACGCCAACCTAGAAGCGGTAAAAATTGAGTTGCGTACGCAGATCGAAACGGCGATCGCCAGCGGTTTTGATGTGACGCACCTTGATGCACACATGGGGGCGACTTTGGCACCCGAGTTTTGTGAGATCTATCTTGATCTTGGCGTTGAATATCGATTACCCGTGTTGATCACTCGAAAACTCTCTCACTATGGGCCAAATAATCACATTGTCGGTGTTGGCGATGATGATTTTGATCCGTTTGTTGAATCAGCAAAAGCAAAAAATTTGCCAGTTTTTGAGCGTGTGCTGGAGACTGATTTTGCACGTCCGTCGTCAGTTGAACTTGACGACGATGCCTACCAAAAGATGTTTAGTCAAAGATATGGCGGCCTTACTTTTGCAGCCTTGCACCCAAATGCCCCAGGCGAAGTTGAAGTGATAGAGCCAAGGCAGTTTCATGTTCGTACTCGTGAGTATCAGATTTTTCGTTCAGCTGAGTATCTAAATTGGTTGGAGCAAAAAGAAATTAAACCGATTGGAATGCGAGTTATTCGCGACGCAATGCGTAGCGCTGCTTAACGGGTAATTTAGTTTTCAGTTTGTTTCTGAAATATGTTTGGGCACACCAAAACTATTGGTGATTAGTTTTGTCGCAATAAAAACGGTCGCGGCGGTGCATGCGAGAAAAGCCGGAAACGTCCAAGAGCCAACACGTTCAAGAAACTGACCCGCTAGCCAAGGCAATGTCGTTGAACTTACGCCTGCAGTGCCGACGATTCGGGCGGTCATTTTGCCTGAAAGCGAAGTGCGGTTGCCGATGAAACCAAACATCAACGGAAACTGCGGTGCTGCGGCGATGCCATAGATGATTGCGCATGGCAGCAGTAGCGAGTCGATTCGCAGGTAAAGCACTAGGCAGGCAACGATGTTTAAAAGTGCGCCTAGTTGAATGAACAAAATTCCGTGGCTCTTTCGGGCGAGAAAAACAGTGGCGAATCGGCCAAGCATGAAACCAATCCAATAAGTCGAGGTGAGGATCGCGGATTCATTTTTGGAGAGTCCAGTTTTTATACCGTAGGTGTAGATCCAAGTAACAAAAACAACCTCAAGCGCGACATACGCCAAGAAAAACATCACGATTAATGCGATTTGTTTTTTTGAAATGTCGACTTCGGTCTCTCGTTTCTCAAGATGTGGGTCAAGGGGTGAACGATGGAGCAGTACAACTGTCGCAACAGTGGCAATGGCTGCACCTGCGAACCAATAAGCAATTGCGGCGTCACCACGAATTTCATCTGAAGCGCGAACAATCAGCGGGCTCAATATTGCGCCAACTCCGAACATGGTGTGCATTAACGCGAGTCGCGGCCCAACTCTGTCTTTGAGTTCCCAAACAATCAGGGTGTTGCAGCCAACGTCCGAAGTTGAAACAGCCGTACCGAACATAAGAAAGACAATCGCCAAGACAATTCGCATCGAAATAAACGGCACGAGTGCAAATGAAGATGCGGCGATAAGCAAAGCGCAACCGATAAGGCGGTTGCCGTACCCACGGTCGTAACCGCGGGCAAATATTTGCGTACCAAGTACATAGCCGAACCCATAAGTAACGAGGACAATGCCAATCGAAGCCAGACTTGTATTTGTTTGTTCGGCGAGAAGCGAGATTGACGGTCCGACTAGCCCAAACGACAGACCGACTACGAGAAAGATGCCGAAGTAAGCGCGGTGCGAACGTGTTGTTGTCTGTTCGCTCACGGTTGAATTCACCCTGTGCAGGCTAGGGCTTTGCTGTTGATGGGTGAAGCATTTGTAGACGCCTTGGCAAGAAGTGCAGTGACAGCTTCACTTCGAGTCGCCCATGATCGATTTTTGACAACACGACTCGTTGACCAAACGATGCCAACTACTTCTCCTGATTTGTTGATTAACGGGCCACCCGAGTTTCCGACATTTACGGATAGTTCAACTTCAAGCCCTGGACGAGATGTCTTATTTTTCAAATAAATATCTTGAGTGTTTATCTTCAGACGACGCTTAATCTTCGCGTCTCGGATGAATTGCTGTTGCTCGTTAAATGCCACGAACGAGACTCGCTCGCCAGGTTTGGCAGCGACCAATCGCAGCGGCGCTGA
>BJFV01000073.1 GCA_014190055.1 Actinomycetes bacterium | reverse complement strand
TGTGCTGCGCCCTGTCGTCAAAGTTCTAATTCGCTATGTTCTGGGACGAAAAAATCGACGCGTCATCATTGAAAATCATGACGATTTTGAAAATTTAGTTTCAGGTGGCTTTGCAAATCGCGAGTCGATTGCGCTAATCAAAGGTGCAGGCGTTGATGTCAGAATTTTTGCCCATCAACCTGAACCAGCCGAACCAATCAAAGTGATAATGGTTTCAAGGTTGCTACGGGACAAAGGCGTCCACGAATTCATTGCCGCAGCGAAAACTGTGCGATTAAAAAATAGTAACGTTCAGTTTCTATTAGTCGGTGATGTTGATGGTGGCAATCCAACTTCAATGAATTCTGAAGCGATCGCCGATCTTACTAATTCAAAATACGTCACCTGGCTTGGGGCGCGAACCGACATCGCCAAACTTCTTGCCGAAAGCCATATTGCTTGTCTGCCCTCCTATCGCGAAGGGCTGCCCAAGTCGTTGATTGAAGCCGCATCTGTTGGTCGACCAATCGTCGCCACTGATGTTCCTGGTTGCCGAGAGGTTGTCACTCACATGGTTAACGGTCTACTAGTGAAACCGCGCGACGCGCAAGCGTTGGCGGTTGCAATCGAGAAACTTGTGAACGATCCAAACTTACGAAAGTCAATGGGCGAAGAAAACCGCCGCAAAGCAGAAGCCGAGTACACGAATGAAATCATTATCGGTCAAACACATCGCGTTTATGATTCGTTTTATAATTTATGAAGATTCTTGTCACTGGAGCAACTGGATTCATCGGCTCACACCTCGTGCCATTTCTAAAAAATCGCCACGAAGTTTCAACTCTCAATGCTCGAGAAGTAAGTTCAACTAACCGCGAGTGGCAACGCCAAATTGACGATTGTGAAGTACTAGTTCACTTGGCAGGCCGAGCCCATGTTTCAACGAATGCTTCAGACGAGCAAATTTACAAAACTGTTAATACTGAATTGACAGAGACACTTGCAAAACAGATGGCTAGAACCAGTAAACACATGATCTTCGTTAGCACTTCAGTCGTCTACGGCGAACAAAGCCAAAAAGGCAAAACATTTGTGGTTGGCGACCAGTTGCAGGCAATTTCTCCATACGCCAGTTCAAAAATTGCAGCTGAGGAAGCATTGCAAAGAATTGGTTTGCTAAACCAACTCAGTTACACGATTATTCGGCCACCGCTGGTTTATGGCCCTGGAGTAAAGGCAAACTTTTTATCGATGTTGAAATGGGTGAAAAGTGGTCTGCCATTGCCACTTGGTAGCGCCCGCAACTTACGCAGTCTCGTAAGTGTGCGAAACCTGTCCGACCTAATTGAAAACTGCGCCACGAACACAGCAGCAAAAAATCAAATATTTAACGTTTCGGACGACCATGACGTTTCAACAACAGAATTGCTAAAAACAATTGCAGCCGCTATGGATAAACCAGCACGTCTAATTAATGTGCCGCTGCCGGTCTTGAAGCTGGGTAGTCAAATTATCGGCAAGCCTCGCGCATATGACGGACTGTGCGGATCTTTCCAACTTGACATCTCTCAAACGAAGCAACAGCTTGGCTGGCACGCGCCTTTTAGTTTGCAAGATGAGATAGCAACGACAGTCGCTGCGTTTCTAGGTAGCGCAAAGTGATCGCCATATTTGCAGTCGTTGTCATTGTTGGCTTTACGTTGACTTTGTTTATTCGAAAGTCGGCACTAAAAACCAACCGATTAGACGTACCCAACGAACGAAGTTCTCACACGTCACCAACACCACGCGGCGCAGGTCTTGCAGTTGTCGTCGCCTTTCTGCTCGGCTTAATTGCACTTTTAGTTGATAACACGATTTCCGACGAAGTCTTTTTGGCAATTGCCATACCTGGTTTAATAGTCGCAATTATCGGCTGGCTTGATGATCGCGGACACTTAACTTCGGCAAAATGGCGACTCATCGGACATTTCGCTTGTGCATCGCTTGCGGTCTGGCTTGCAGGTGGGTTGCCAGAATTGCCACTTGCAAATTCAACAATCGATTTTGGTCTCGCAGGCGACATCACCGCAGTCGTCTATTTGGTTTGGATGCTCAACTTATTTAACTTCATGGATGGCATCGACTTAATCACAGGTGTTCAAACTGTCACTACATCGGCAGGTGTTGCGATGCTGTTGCTCATCAGCACTGAAAGCGATCTTTGGAAAGTTTTTGTAGTACTGGCAGCGTCAATCTCAGGCTTTTTATTTTTTAATTTGCCACCCGCAAAGATATTTCTCGGCGATGTCGGTAGCGGTTTCATCGGGTTCACAACCGCAGTAATTTCGTTAGTTGTTGCTGAAGATGAACCATTAGTTGCCTGGGCAATGATCATTCTTCTCGCAGTTTTTGTCACAGATGCGACGGTCACTTTGCTTCGAAGACTTCTGTCGCGTGAACATGTCTACGTTGCACACCGAACACATGCGTACCAGCACCTCAGCAAAAAACTAAACCGTCACTTGCCGGTTTCGCTAGGCGTTGGCGCAATAAATTTATTTTTCTTACTACCTATCGCCTGGCTCGTCGTCGAGTCAGAGATAATCCCAATTTTCGGGCTTCTGATTAGTTACGTGCCGCTCGCGATAGTTGCCGCTTTACTAAACGCGGGCAAAAAAGTTAACTGACTCTTTTTAGTCGAACAAGCGGAATGCGCCGAGCAGTTTTAGTTTGATATTCCGCGAAGCCTGGCCAGATCGCAACTAGCGAATCCCAAACTTTTTGACGATGCTCGCCAGCAACGCCACTTTCTTCGTAAGTTGAGGCCACGCAGTCAAAAACGTCGGCTCCGACTTGAATAGTCACCTTTGGTTGTGCGACCAGATTTTCGTACCAAAGCGGATTGCTCGGCGCTCCACCTTTAGACGCAACAATTACGTAATCATCAGAATCTCGACCATAAATAAGGGCAGTGCGGCGAAGTTCGCCCGACTTGCGGCCTGTTGTAGTCAATAACAAAGTAGGTACGCCGCGCCACATATGACCCTCTTGGCCGTTGGTTTCAACATATGCACGAATGTGATCTTGCACCCAGCCGACTGGGCTATCCACAATTTTTGATGATGTCATGTGGTCAATCTAGCGACACCCTCGTGCCACACTGTGGTGATGGAGATAATCGTCGGTTTATTGGTTGTGGTCGTTGTCAGCCTTGGTGTGTTGTTGTTTCGCCAAAATGGTGTTGGCAATATTTCTGTAGCCCCACAAAATTTTGATCAGACTGCGCTAATTGACGCGGTCAAAACCGCCGTCGACGCTCAAGTTGGCAAGGCGACACAACAAGCCCTTGAAAATGTCAACTCGCAAATTGATCGCACCTATCAGGCGCGCACGCAAACTTTAGCGACAGAAACAAAAAGTTTGCTTGACCCAGTTGCAACACAAATGAACGAATTACGAAATGCGGTTACGTCTTTACAGTCGAACTACACAAACACAGTTGGTGTGACAGAGACAATTAGCAAACAAATCGACACGCTAAACCAGACGACTTCTGCCCTTCAATCAGCACTCAAATCAACAAGTGCTCGTGGTGCATGGGGTGAACAACAGTTGCGCAATGTCATTGAGCTCGCTGGCATGTTGCCGTATTGCGATTTCTTCGAGCAGACGACCGTGACTGGCAATGATCGAACTCAAAGACCGGACGCAGTTATCAAATTGCCTAACGACGGTTGCGTCGTGATCGACTCGAAAACCCCACTTGACTCGTACCTCAAAGCTCAAGAAACTTCTGACCCGACATTGCGTCAGCAACTATTAAGTGAGCATGCGAAGGCGCTCGCTGGTCACGCCAAAGTTTTGGCCGATAAAAAATATTGGGAGCAATTCGATCGCTCGCCCGAGTACGTGATCATGTTCATTCCAGGTGAGTCATTTTTGGCTGATGCCTTGCGTTCAGATAGCAGTTTGCTAGAGGTTGCAATGCGCAGCCGAGTTTTGATCGCCTCACCAGTTAATTTGTTGGCGTTACTACTGGCCGTTGCCAAAGGTTGGCAAGCATTTCAAATCGCCGAGCACGCAGAAAAAATCGCGGCTCTCGGACGTGAACTATATGAACGAGTAGACACAGTGCTCGAAAGTGTCGAGAAAACTGGGCGTGGTCTCGAGACAGCGATAACTGCTTACAACAAAATGGTCGGCTCAATTGAAGGGCGTATGTTGGCAACTTTGCGTAAGTTTAAAGACGCGGGAGTAACTTCTTCTGAACTGACAGAAATTTCAAACATTGATTCAGCACCGCGACAAATTTCAGCTCCCGAGCACATCAGAGAACTAGACCGCTGATTGGTTTAGCAATCAAATTATCGCTAGCATTACGGCGATGATTGCAGCAGTTGTTTGGCATTGGTGGTTGGGTGCAGGTTTGTTGATCGCCGGCATCGGTGCTGTAGTTGGTTTGGTGGCTGGTTATTTGAAATCGGTTACGGCTCTTAAGCACCCAAACCGTCGCCAAAGACAAACGCAGAAGTAAGCGGCTCGGGCTGATGGACGCCCTCGTTGAAAAACTTAAGTCAAACGAGTTTGCCGCTGAACTTTTAACGCGATGTAACTTTCCACCGCCGGGCTCGAAGATTAACTGCGCAGTTTCTGGTGGTAACGACAGCATGGCGATGCTTTTGCTTGCAGTTTTAAACGGCTGTGAAGTCACTGCATTTCATGTAGACCATTCTTTGCGCCAAGGTTCAGATCAAGAATCAAAAATTGTTGCTCAACTTGCAGGGCAACTTGGCGCAAGTTTTGTCAGCAAGACAGTCAAAGTTGAGCCAGGCGCAAATCTTGAGGCGCGCGCTCGCGATGCGCGTTTTGCGGTGTTGCCCGAGTCTGTTGCCACCGGACATACCGCCGATGACCAAGCCGAGACTTTGATGATCAATCTTTTGCGAGGGGCTGGACTGCAAGGTCTAGCTGGAATGAGGCATAACCACAGTCACCCAATCTTGAATCTGCGGCGAAGCGAAACAGAAATGCTTTGTCGCGAACTCGAAATCAAATGTGTTGTCGACCCAACAAATGCTGACTTGAAGTTTCTGAGAAATCAAGTTCGCCAACAATTGCTACCACTGATGAACGAGGTCTCACAGCGCGATGTTGCCCAGATTCTTGCGCGCCAAGCCGATTTGTTTCGCGACGACAGTGATTTTCTTGACGACTTGGCTAAACAAATTGACCCCACAGACGCCAAGGCTCTTACAGTTGCGCCGATCGCTTTGGCGCGACGCGCAGTTCGAGTTTGGTTGACTGAAACATATCCTCCTGATGCAGCAACAGTGGAGCGCGTACTTGATGTTGCGCGCGGCGCGACAACAGCGTGCGAAATTGGAATGAACCGTGAAGTTCGGCGTAGCAACCAGAGGCTACAAATCAACTCGAAGCAATAAATTTGAATTTACGTACTCACGAGATAGTTGCAAAACCCAAACACAACCTAAATTTGCTGTGATATTGTGCTATCTCAATGTTCGAAACGATTATTAACGGCGAGTCAAGTTTGAAGGCTCGCTAGTGCCACAAAAACTGCGCGGTAAGTGGGCACTTGGCATTTTGCCCCGAAACCTAACTTGGATCATCAAGGACAAGCTCGCAATTTGTGAGCGACCTGGCGGTTTCGGTGTCAATCATCGACGCGTGCGACGACAAGAAGAGATCATTTGGCTTCGCGAGAACGAATTTGGTTGCGTGATTTCAATTAGCACCGCACCACACAATCTGCATAGTTATGAAGAACTGCAAATGCCTTATCAACATCGCCCGATGCCACACCCAGACGATTTAGACCCGTGGTTGAAAACTTTCTACACCGAAATTTCAAAGTTGCTGCAACGCGGAATGAAAATCGTGGTCCATGCCGAAGAAGTCAGCGAACGACTGCACGGGCTGATGGGTGGATACATCAGATGGTCAGGTTTGGTCGACGACCCTGCTCAGGCGATAATTCTCACCGAGCGAATTGCTGGTCGCCAACTTGACCCTGATTCGCGCGAGTTGATTCTGCGAGTTCACGAACTGCGCTGATCGCAACTACAAGTATTCGCGATTAGCGAATAACTGAGTTAAGCAATGCCCTTGGGGCTTCGCGTAATGCGTTTGTTGCCATTGATGCAGGCATTTTGGCGCATTCGTTTTCGGCAATAGCGACGTACTCATTAGCGGTCTCAATCGC
>BJFV01000072.1 GCA_014190055.1 Actinomycetes bacterium | reverse complement strand
GCATCACTGACGTGCCATTACCAGTGCCGATATTGCAAGCCATTGTTTTGCCGCCCGATTCGAGATATTCAAGAGCCTTTAGATGCGCAGCAGCCAAATCTTCGACATGTATATAGTCACGAATACAAGTGCCGTCAGGCGTGGCGTAGTCGTTGCCGTAGATTTCAAACTTGAACGCACTATCTAAAAGTGCCCGCATCACACGTGGCAACAAATTTTGCGAGGTCGACCAATCTTCGCCGATTTTGTTATCGCTACTCGCACCAGCAGCGTTGAAATATCGCAAACTCACTGAGTTAATTGGCTGCGTCGCACGAACTGCAAGCGTGCCGAGATATTTTTCGACCGCAAGTTTTGTTTCGGCGTAAACACTTTCGGGCACAGTTGGCATTGCTTCAGTGACTGGCACTGACTTTGGCGTGCCATAAACAGCAGCCGAACTTGAAAAAACAAACTTGTCGACTTTATTGTCAGCAAGCACTGCCAAAAGTTTTTCGGTTGAAGCGACGTTGTTGCTCCAATACATCTCGGGCTTTGCCATCGATTCACCAACAGCCTTGTATGCCGCGAAATGCACAACACTTGTGACACTGTGTTCTTTGCAAATTTTGCCAACGAGTTCTTGGTCGGCAATATCGCCAACAATCAGTTCGGCGTCAACAACAGCCTCGCGGTTGCCACGTTCGAGTGTGTCGAGAACAACTACTTTGCGATTTGCGCTGCGCAATGCCCGCACTGTGTGGGCGCCGATATAGCCAGCGCCACCAGTTACAAGAACTGTCACTTTTTGACTCGGCTCTTTTTTCGCACCAATGGTCGATCTTGTTTATCTGTATCGCGAGCACGCTGCATCTGTTTGAATCCGCGCACTTTCAATAGAGTCGCTGCCGAGTAAATGTCAGCCACACTTCGCGGCCTGGCATCAGAGAACACGCCTGCGTATTTCTTCCAGTCTTTTGGACGAACACCAAATCGTTTGCCGAGCAGAGCGATGAAAATCTCGGCTTTCTCTTGGCCGTAACCGGGCAGTTTGCGCAGGCGCGCCATCAGTTCTTTCGCGTCTTCGACATCGCGCCAAACATTTTCACCTTTGCCGTCGTAATCTTCGGCAAGCGCCACACAAAGACCGTGAATTCGCGTCGCCATCGATCGCGGAAATCTGTGAATCGCGGGTTTCTCAGAACAAACAGCCACAAATTTGTCGACGTCCATTGCCGCAATTCGTTTGGCGTTCACATGTCCGAGCCGTTTGCGAATCGTGTATGGCCCCGTAAACGCCCACTCCATCGGCACCTGTTGGTCGAGCAACATGCCAATCATTAGGGCAGTGCCATCGCGATTCAACAGCGCATCGGCGCTTTCGATACCAGTTATGTACAACGTTCGTGTCATTGGTGCAGGGCAAATGCCATCTCGGGGTCAATCCCGTGCCGCTTTATTGCTTCGCCCACAACTTCAGATTTTATTTCGCCCGACTTGGCCAGCTCGTGCAACACCGCAACCACGATGTGGGGTGCGTCAATCTCGAAGTGGCGTCGCAATGCAGTGCGAGTGTCGCTGCGCCCCATACCGTCAGTGCCAAGCGGGGTAAACGATCGACTCGGCACAAATCTTGCAACTTGCTCGGGCACGATGCGCATAAAGTCGCTGACTGCCACAATCGGTCCGGCACCACCGTCGAGCAATTCTGTGACGAGTGGGTTTCGTGCTTGTTGCTCTGGGTGCAGGCGATTCCAGCGTTCGACTTCGAGTGCTTGTTCACGCAGCAATTTATATGAAGTCGCTGACCACAGTTCGCAGCCGACGCCATATCGGTCAAGCAGTTCGGCCGCCGCTGCACTTGCTGCCGAGTGCGCTGAACCCGAAAACAAAATTGATGCGCGATGTTTTGCCGTTGGCGCTGGCTTCCATAAATAAAGACCTTGCATGATTTGTTCGACAATGCTCTTGTTCGAATCTGATGATTCTGGCATTACTGGCATCGGGTAGTTCTCGTTGTAAAGCGTTAAGTAATAGAACACATCATTGAGTGATTCGCCATACATTTCTTTGATACCTTCGCGCACGATCGTCGCAACTTCGTAGGCAAACGCCGGGTCATATGCGCGACATGCAGGCACGGTGCTTGCCAAAACAAGCGAGTGTCCATCTTGGTGTTGCAAACCTTCACCGTGAAGTGTCGTTCGTCCGGCAGTTGCACCGAGCAAGAAACCGCGTGCGCGAGCATCAGCGGCCTGCCAAATCAAGTCACCAACGCGCTGAAAACCGAACATCGAATAGAAGGTGTAAAACGGCACCATCGGCACACCTCGAGTTGCATAACTCGTGCCCGCGGCGATGAAACTTGCAAGGCTGCCGGCTTCGGTGATGCCTTCTTCAAGAATTTGACCGTCGCTGGCCTCGGCATATTTGAGCAGCATGTCGTGGTCGACTGGCTCGTACTTTTGGCCTTGTGATGCATAAATCTTGAGTTCGCGAAACAGTGAGTCCATGCCGAAGGTTCGGGCTTCATCGGGAATAATCGGCACAACACGCTCGCCGAAATCTTTGTCGCGTGCCAAGTTGCGCAGCAATCTTGTGAAACCCATCGTCGTGCTGACACTCTGTTCGCCGCTACCGGTTTCGAATTCTTTGAACACTTCGTCGCTCGGCAAACTAATTGCCTTGCGCACTGTCGTTGTACGGCGCGGCATCGCACCACCGAGCGCGCGACGTCGCTCGATCATGTATTGATATTCGACGCTGTCGACTGGTGGGCGGTAGTAGGGCGGGTCTTCGGCTTCAAGGTCAGCATCAGAGATTTCTTCGTTTAGATGCAGGCGATCGCGCAATGTCTTCAACTGAGCATCTGTCATCTTTTTAATTTGATGTGTTGCGTTGCGGCCCTCGATGTCGTCGCCGAGCGTCCAACCTTTTACGGTCTTGCACAAAATCGCAGTTGGTCGACCCGAGCCAGTGTTTTCAATTGCTGCTCGATATGCGGCATAAAGTTTGCGGTAGTCGTGACCACCGCGCGGCAAGTTTTGCAAATCTTCATCAGAAAGATGACTAACCATTTCGCGTAATCGCGGGTCTGGGCCGAAGAAATTTTCGCGAATGTAATTGCCGTCTTCGACGGTGTAGCGCTGAAACTCGCCGTCAACGGTCGTGTTCATCTTGTTTAGCAACGCACCCGATGTGTCGCGTGCCAAAAGTTCATCCCACTTCGAGCCCCAAATTACTTTGATCACATTCCAACCGGCGCCACGGAAAGTCGCTTCGAGTTCTTGAATGATTTTGCCGTTTCCGCGCACTGGGCCGTCGAGTCGTTGCAAGTTGCAGTTGACGACGAACACCAAGTTGTCGAGTTGTTCGCGCGCTGCGAGTGAAATTGATCCGAGTGTTTCTGGTTCGTCGCATTCGCCGTCACCCAAAAACGCCCACACTCGACTCGCCGATGTGTCGTCGATCTTGCGGTTCAACAAATATCTGTTGAACCGTGCCTGATAAAGAGCCGTAAGTGGCCCAAGACCCATCGACACAGTCGGAAACTCCCAGAAGTCGGGCATCAATCGTGGGTGCGGGTAACTCGACAAGCCGCGACCTTCGCGACCGATCTCGCGTCTGAATGCGTCGAGGTCGTCTTCGTTAAGTCGGCGCTCTAAAAATGCGCGGGCGTAAACACCAGGCGCTGCGTGTCCTTGAAAATAAACATGGTCGCCAGGCGTGCCACTGTCTTTGCCTTTGAAAAAGTGATTGAAACCAATTTCATACAAACTCGCTGAAGAAGCGAACGTCGACAGGTGACCGCCGATTCCTTCGGCTTTGGTGTTCGCGCGCACGACCATGACGGCTGCATTCCAACGAATGTAAGCGCGAATTCTTCGCTCGAGATGCTCATCACCCGGAAACCACGGTTCGTATTCAGACGAAATGCTGTTGATGTACGGCGTCGAAACTGTCGCCGGAAAACTTACTTGACTCGCACGTGCACGCTCTAAAAGTCGCGACAACAAATATCGCGCGCGAGTTTTGCCTTGCACTTCGACAACCGCATCAAGCGAGTCGAGCCATTCTTCAGTTTCGCCTGGGTCGGTATCTGGCAGTTGATGAATTGATCCGTCAAACAGCACGTGCCTATTCTCGCAGATTTTTTCAACACTGCACAGATGTATGTCGCTATTCACCGTGCGTTTGCGTAAGTATTAAAGGAATGTCAATTGTTATCTACACAGATGGCGCATGTTCGGGCAACCCTGGCCCTGGCGGTTGGGCGTGGGCAGTTGCGCCGACTGGTGAGCCGAGCGGTTTTGGTCATGAACCGCAAACTACAAATCAACGGATGGAATTGCTCGCCGTGATTAACGCTTTGCGCACTTATTCAGATTTTCGCGAACCGATTGAAATTGTTAGCGACAGCACTTATGTCGTGCATTGTTTTCGTGACAAGTGGTGGATGGGTTGGCAACGTCGCGGATGGAAAAACTCGCAGCGTCAACCGGTAGCAAACCGCGATCTATGGGAGCCACTCATCGAGCTCGTCAACAGTCGTGACGACATTTCTTTCACTTGGGTCAAAGCACACAATGGCGACCCGATGAACGAACTTGTCGATCAACTTGCAGTTGCTGCTTCGCTCAGCGCTGGCTGAAGCTAACTACCGCAAGTTTTCAAGAGTCCAAGTTGCCCGCATTCGTGCGACTTGCGTAGTCTGCATGCATGGACATTAAAGGCGTAAGCGCGATAGTTACAGGTGGAGCATCAGGTATCGGCGCAGCGGTGGCGCGAATGTTGGCCGCACGCGGTGCAAAAGTTGTTGTTGCCGATCTTCAAGAAGAAAAAGGCAATGCACTCGCCAAAGAAATCGGTGGCGCATATTGCAAGGTTGATGTCACCAACACTCAAGACATCATCAACGCAACAGAGATGGCAAAGTCGATGGGTCCGGTTCGTGTGCTCGTCAACTCGGCAGGCATCGGTTGGGCGCAACGCACAGTTGGCAAAGACGGCACGTATGAGTCGGCTGCAAATCTTGACGCTTTCAAAAAAGTTATTGCAATCAACTTGGTCGGTTCGTTCGACTGCATTCGCATCGTCGGCACTGCGATGAGCACAACTGAACCTCTCGCTAATGGTGAGCGTGGCGCAATCGTCAACATTGCGTCTGTTGCTGCTTACGACGGTCAGATTGGTCAGGCTTCTTATTCGGCTTCAAAGGGCGGAGTAGTCGGCATGACTTTGCCGATCGCTCGCGATCTTTCGGCAATCGGCGTTCGCGTTAACACGGTTGCGCCAGGTTTGATTGACACACCTATTTATGGTCAAGGTGAAGCCAGTGAAAATTTCAAAGCGAATCTTGAAAAGGGTGTTTTGTTTCCGCATCGACTTGGCGCGCCAGAAGAGCTCGCGTCAATGGTTGTCGAGTGCATCACGAATAGTTATATGAATGCCGAGTCGATTCGTGTCGACGGTGGCATTCGCATGCCGCCTAAGTGACGAATCGATAAATCGCGTGGCTAGTAACCACGTTCTTCATCGACATCCGTTCACGCCGTTCGACGAAACACCGCCCGCAGAGGCCGCATCGTTTTCGGCAATGCCGATACCCGAGCAGATCTTGCCGCAGCTTGTTGGCGAAAACTTTCGACATCGTCTCGGCACATTTCCGGTAGAGATTGCAAACTGGTTGTTGCGTGATGCTGAATTCGAATTGACAATTCAGCTAAAAAAGAAACTCTTGGCTACGCGTCGAAGCGAAGTCGTGGGGTTGCAGCCAGGTGGCGATGAAGTTGCGCAAGAAGCCGCACAACTTGTCAGTGGGTGGGCGGGTGTCGAGTTGGCGTCAAGAGGCATTGATGCACTTGTTGAAGCGAGTTCGCTCGTTGCCGACGACCTTGCTGTTTTGCAACCGGTCAAATCACACGACGGCAGTGAACAGTTGTTGCTTAACGCCGCAGTTGTATGTTGCCCGAGTCGATGGATGTTGTCAGAAAAAATGGGGCACAACATGCTCGCAATTCACGAACCAGTGGCCAAGTATGCCGATCATGTTGGCGCGGCGGTCGATACATATTTTCAACGTCTGACAGTCGAAAAGCCTGTGTGGCGATCGAACTGGATTATTCAAGATCACCCGGCGCTGTTTCAGCCACAAATTCCGTCAGGGCCACTCGTGAAAACCCCGGACGAGTTATGGATTCGTATGGAGCGTCAAACTTTGCGCCGGCTGCCAAAAACCGGCGGCATCTTGTTCACCATTCGCGGATATCAACAGCCACTGCC
>BJFV01000071.1:4336-6283 GCA_014190055.1 Actinomycetes bacterium | reverse complement strand
CGACAGGCGGTCATGGCGATAACTCAAGAAGCCGCGCTTCAAGGTGTCGATGTTGTGTGGATTACATACCGCCAAGTGCGCCACGTTCGCGGCAAAGCAACGACGATGAACAAACAACTTGCCAAACTTGACCCGAAATTCGAGAATCTGCACATCGCTGATTGGAACGCGTATAGCGAGGGCAAAGAGAAGAGCGGATGGTTTCGCGGCGATCGCATTCACTTAGTAACGCCTGGCGCGGTTGGGCTAGCGCAGTTGATCAATCAGTCGGTTGCCGAAGTTATGGCAAAACGAGAATTAGCGGAAGTCGGCTGACGAATATTGACCGATGCGGTCGGCGCGATGCTGAGTGTCGATTACACGGACTGTTCCACTGCGACTGCGCATCACCAAACTTTGCGAACGCGCACCGTACGAGTCGTAGCGCACACCGCGCAAAAGTTCGCCATCGGTGACACCAGTTGCGGCGAAGAACACATCGTCGCCGCTGCATAAATCGTTGACAGTCAAAACTTTTGATAAGTCATAGCCAGCATCTTTTGCTGCTTTTGCTTCGGCATCGTTTTTTACCCACAACTTGCCCAGAATTTGACCACCCAAACTTTTGAGCGCCGCAGCGGCCGTAACACCTTCTGGTGTGCCGCCGATGCCCATCAAAACATCGACGCCAACATTTGGTGAAGCAGCGGCGATAGCGCCGGCGATATCACCGTCACTAATTAAATGGATGCGACAGCCGCAACTGCGAACCTCGGCGATGAGTTCGTCGTGTCGGGGTCGCTCCAAAATTACGACGACGAGATCATTGAGCGATTTTTTCGTCGCCTTCGCGATTTCTTTAAGGTTCTTTGTTGGCGAAACATTTATGTCGATCGCGTTGGCTGCTTCGCGCGAAACCGCAATTTTCTCCATATAGACGCATGGCCCCGGGTTGTACATCGTGCCGCGCTCGGCAACTGCCAAAACAGACAAGGCGTTGTTGCGACCAAGTGAGGTGAGAGTTGTTCCGTCGATTGGGTCAACTGCAACATCGGTTTCGGGTTTAGAACCGTTGCCAACTCGCTCGCCGTTGAACAACATTGGCGCTTCGTCTTTTTCGCCTTCGCCAATGACGACGATGCCATCCATGTTCACTGTGTCGAGAAGATTGCGCATCGCATCGACGGCGGCACCATCGGCAGAATTTTTGTCGCCACGACCAACCCATTTAGATGCTGCAAGCGCCGCGGATTCGGTAACACGCACTAGTTCGAGCGCCAAGTTGCGGTCAGGGCGTTGCGTCAACGGCATCAAACAGATGTTAGCCCAATATCACTTCAGCCAAATAAACAACTAGCGTTCGGATTGTGAGCGAACTAAACCCGAATGCACCTGTGACTGAGTGGGAGCTCGACGAATGGTCACGCGAGACGCGCGCAGAATTGACGTCGATGTTGGTTGAAGCTGGTATTGCGCATCGATGGGATGACACGGTTCTCATTGCTGAGTCAGCTCGCGAAGTTGATGTCGAAGAAATTTTGGATGAAATTGAAAATCTCGAAGATGAGATCGAAGAACAAGACGATGACGTCGATCAGGCTGACACAAAAGTTTTGTCACAACTTGCTGGCGTGGCGCAGAAAATTGCACGAAACCCATCTGATGGGGGTGCGGTTGCAAATCTTGAGCGACTGCTTGAGTCGATTGATGCGTCGAGTGCGCCAGGTGACATGAGCGACTCTGTATGGCGACAAATTAAAGATCTTGCGAGCCAGGTTGAGGATGCACTTGTTGGTGGCGATCGCGCCGATGAAGTTTTAGCGATGGATTTAGCGAGTCGGCTTGCGGCAATTTTGCGCTCAAATCTCTAGCTGTTTTTTGTGAATAGCAATTAGTCTCTGAAGTCATGGTTGCTGGCGATGTGCTTGCTGAAATAGAGATTTGGCACACCCGACCATTTACGCCGAC
>BJFV01000071.1:0-3661 GCA_014190055.1 Actinomycetes bacterium | reverse complement strand
CGGGCGTTGTGCTGTTTCCGGGGGCGGGAACAAATGCGAATCATCAATCTCTAGTTGCAATTGAAACTGCAATAAATAGCGCGAGCACAAAAATTAAAGTTGCACGTTGCGATTTTGAATATCGCAAGGCCGGCAAAAGTTTTCCAGATAAAACACCCGTGTTGGTCGAGACTGTTCGCAAAGCCGTAATACAAACCGCACACGATTGGGGTTGCGCAACTAATCAAATCGTGATTGGTGGACGATCAATGGGTGGCCGCATGTGCAGCATGGCTGTTGCCGACTCAGAGCAAAAACTAGAAGTAGCCGGTTTGGTATGCGTTTGCTATCCGCTGCATCCGCCAAAACAGCCGAGCAAATTGCGTAGCGAACATTTGCCTCGAGTGACGGCGCCGACACTATTTATTAGTGGCACCCGCGATGAATTTGGCACAGTCGAAGAACTCACGACTGCAACGTTGCCGATGAATAACAAAAAACACGTCTGGATAGACGGTGCGAGACACGACTTAAAGAATCGAGATGCTGAAGTTGGCGAGATTATTGCGAATTGGGTTGTTGGTTTGTAGTCAGTTTTAGGTCAATAACATCTTGCGGATTGAGTTCTTCGAGTTCGCGGTGTGCCGACTCGGGAAAAGTTGCATAGACCAAAATGCCAGCGATAATCGGACCTATTGCAAGCCAGCTCATAACTGTGCCGTAACTGAAGTCGCTGTCAAGAAAGTAGCCAGCGCCGATAAGACCAACGCTGCCACCAATGAGCGAGGCCGTCATGATCACACTCGAGGCAAACGAACGATGCAAGGTAGGAAACATCTCGCCGCGATAGACAGCCATCGCCGGATAAGCGAGACCCAAACAGACACCACCTGAAACAGAGGCGAGCCACATTGCTTGACCGCTTGTGCTGAATGCTGCGGTTAGCAAAATTGCCCCGAGCGGAAACGTGATTGCCGAAAGAACACGTCGTCCGCGTCGATCGGCGACGCGACCGCCAATTAGCAAACCAATTGACGCAGGTGTGCCAGTGATCAGCGTGAATGCAGTGACCATGACTGCTGAATAGTCACGGACATCGCGCAAGTAGCGAACTTGAAACACAGACGATGCGGCAATAAATATGTTGCCGAAAATCGCGACAAGGCTTTGCGTGGTCAAACGCGTTTTATCAATGTGAGTTGTTGACTCGAGATGGGCGTTGTGGCGCTCGGTGAAGCGTGTCGTCTCGGGAAGTTTGCGCCACAAAATGACAGCGATCACCAGCCACGCAAGTGAGATTGCGTAGATGTATCGCCAAGAGTCTTCACCAAGATCGGCAAGCGGCAAGGCGGCGAATGCAAAACCAGCGCCAAACCCTGCGGCTATAGCCAACACACTTGTTGCCCAAGCGCGAGCGTCGCGTGACATTTCTTCGGTCGCAACGATGCCGATCAAGATTGTCAGAACTAACGCAAGTGGTCGACCGATCGTTTGTGTCGCCACCAAGATTGAAAAATTTGGTGCAAGACCACCAAGTGCCGTGATGATTGGTGCACCAAACGCACAAAAAATAATTAATCGACGACGGCCGATGCGGTCGGCGAGTGCGGCGAGCGGAAGTGAAATGACGACACCCCAGCGGATGATTGCTGCGCCGATGCCTTGTCCCTGTTCTGAAATTGCAAAATCTTGTGCGGCATACGCGACTGTTTGTGTGAACAATGTGTTGGCGTAGGTTGCAGGTACGCAGGCCAAGGCGAGAAGCCACAAAATAGTGCGTTGGCGCGAAGTCAATGGGGGCGTTCGGGGTTTTCGGCTCACTGCGGGAGCATACTGAAATGTCATGAATAATGAGTCTCCACGCATCATTGTGCGCCGCTCAGGGCCACTTTCGGGCAATGTTCAGGTGCCTGGAGCAAAAAACTCAGTTTTGAAATTGATGGCTGCAACTTTGCTGGCTGAAGGTGAATTCGTGCTGACAAATGTGCCTGCGATTGCCGACGTCGACACAATGTCTGAACTATTAGCGGCTCTCGGTGTGAAAACTAAGTGGCTGGGGCCGCATGAACTTTCGTTGACGAACTCTGGAAACATTTCAACAGAAGCTCCGTTTGAAAACGTCGACAAAATTCGCGCCAGCATCAATGTGCTTGGGCCGTTGTTGACGCATTATGGTCAAGCGCTGATCAACTGGCCGGGCGGCGACGACTTTGGCGGACGACCTATTGATCTACACATCAGCGGTCTCGAAAAAATGGGTGCAACGATTGAACAAAACTTGTTGAACATCAACGCGTATGCCGACGAATTGCATGGCGCCGAGATTGAACTTTCGTTTGCCAGTGTTGGTGCGACTGAAAATATTTTGACTGCTGCGATTTATGCAAAAGGCACGACAGTAATTGACAATGCGGCGCGAGAACCAGAGATCGGCGACTTGTGCAACATGCTCGTGGCGATGGGTGCACAGATTGAAGGCATTGGTACTTCACGATTAGTAATTCATGGTTCGAAAAAAGGTTCATTACGCAGTGTGCGTCACGCAGTGATCAACGACCGCGTACAAGCAGCGACGTACATTGCCGCGGTGGCGATTGCCGGGGGCGATGTGCAGGTGCGCGGTGCGCGACCTGAACACATGGAGATGGTGATTAACAAATACACGCAGATGGGTGTGTCGATTTATCCGCAACGAGATGGTCTGCGTGTCACGGCGCCAGAGCGTCTTGCGGCAATTGACTTTGCGACGCTGCCGTATCCGGGTATTGCGACCGACTACAAGCCACTACTCGTAGCGATGAATTCGGTCTCAAGTGGTGTGGGCATTGTGACTGAAAATTTGTTTCCGGGTCGGTTTAGATATATCGAAGAGTTGTGCAAACTCGGCGCCGACATTCGCATTGACGGACATCATGCCGTGATCAAAGGTGTCGATCATTTGATTGGCACTGCGGTGACGGCACCTGATATTCGTGCTGGTGCGGCTTTAGTTGTCGCCGGTTTGGCGGCTCACGGCGAAACTGTGATCGGTGAAATTCACCACATCGATCGTGGTTATGACGACTTAGTCGGACGACTTAGTGGTCTCGGTGCTGACATCACTCGCGTTTGACTCGCGTTTGACGCGTCGCGTTGCCTGCCATAACACCCCGATTATCACGAGAATTGGTCCAACGACCAAGAGAATTTCATCCCAACCACCTTGGTGAGCAAGCACCCTCGTATTGTAGAGGGTTCAGGAATTAAAAATAGACAGGATGCTTAGTGTCGATTCGCACGCAAGTTGAAGAAACGATCGAAGTGATTCGCCCGGCTTTGCAGGCCGACGGCGGTGACATCATTTTGCGCGAAGTTGACGAGACGACTGGCATTGTCAGCGTGACTCTCACTGGCGCGTGCGGCACTTGTCCGGCGTCGGACCAAACGCTCAAGGCCGGCATCGAGCGCATTATGCGCGACCGAATTGACGGCATTACTGAGGTCATTGCGGTTTAAATGAACTCGCGTTCAACCGACATCAAAAAATTATTTGAGGATGCTTGCGCCGGTGATCGCGCAGCCCTCGCACGATTGCTTTCGCTGATCGAGCGCGGCGGTGACGACGCGCGAAGTGTCGGGCGGTTGGTTTATCCAAAAGTTGGCAATGGTTACGTGGTCGGCATCACCGGTGCGCCAGGTGCGG
>BJFV01000070.1 GCA_014190055.1 Actinomycetes bacterium | reverse complement strand
ATGTCGCGACACCCGAGAGGCAACAAGGATTGGCCAGAAGTCGGCATTTTTGCGCAGCGCGCAAAAGATCGGCCCAATCGCCTAGGCGTCACGGTTTGTCGTGTTTTGCGAGTGGATGGATCAAGTCTTCACGTGAGTGGGCTTGATGCAATTGACGGAACTCCAGTCGTTGATATCAAGCCATGGATGGTCGAGTTCGGCCCTCGCGGTGAAGTTGTGCAGCCCTCATGGTCAAGCGAACTAATGAAGGGCTACTGGTGAACAGTCTTCATCCAAGACTGCTCAGACCGACGGCTCGCTGACGTGATTATTCCCGACAACAAGAACTGGACTTGGGTGCTGGAACGTGCGTGCCCCGACTGTGGGTTTTACGCCGGTGCGTTCGATGTCGCAAACACTGGTGCTGCAATACGTGACCTTGCGGTGCGCTGGGCTTCGGTGTTGGGTCGAGCCGATGTTGCTCGGCGGCCGAATCTTGCCACATGGTCGCCACTTGAGTATGGCTGTCATGTGCGTGATGTGCTTCGTATCTTTGACCACCGATTGGGGTTGATGATCGAGCAAGTTGAACCACGATTTGAGAACTGGGACCAAGACAAAACTGCAATTGACGACGACTACGCGAGCCAGTCAGCCAGTGTCGTGGCGGACGAGCTGTCAAGTGCTGCGGTGATTCTTGCAGAGCGCTTCGACAGCGTTGTCGGTGATCAGTGGCAGCGCCGTGGTTTCCGTAGCGACGGCTCGGTATTCACTATTTATACGATTGCGCAGTACTTGTTGCACGACCCCATTCATCATTTGTGGGACGTCGGCGCACAGGTGCCGAAGTACTAAATTGCAGGATTGCTGCGCCACCAATCGATAGTCGCGGCGATTGAATCATTCAATGGAGTTGCGTGGTCACCGAACACGGCCGCATATGCCGAGTGATCGACGACAAAATCTTCCTCGAATTCGTAAAGCATTTCAATCGACTCTTTTGCTGGAGGAATGAAAATACCAGCCAAGCGAAGTTGAAAGCGACTGCGAGTCACGTGCTTTGCTTCGACCCCTGCAATTGACGCCGCCAAATTCAAAAATTTGCGAGTGCTTACAGTTGGCGCGTTTGGTACGTGCCAAGCACGACCAAGCGATCGCTCGTCGAGTGCTAGGCGCACGAGTGCTTCACCAAAATCTGCGACATAGGTGTATGAGTGAAGCGCGTCGGGGTTGCCGAACATCTCGGCTTTCTTCCCGCGAAGAAGTGATTTGAAAAAACGATCACCGACTGCAGATCCTTCGACATGCAGACCAAAGAAGTCAGATGCACGACCAGCCGTTACTTTCAATCGCCCTGCTTTGTGTTCGGCTTCGAGCGACCGCCACAGGTCGGCTCGTGTCTTACCTTTACGAGTGGTGGCGATGAGCGGGAGAGATTCGGTTAGTGGCTTTGCAACAGGACCGTATCCGTACAAGTTTTCGACGCTCACGAGAACAGCATTGCTACCTCGAACTGCTCGCACGACACTGTCTTGCAATGTTGGAAATTCTTGTGGCCATCGGTGATACCCGGGCTGAGAGGCTTGGTACACCGCGTCGCAACCTGAGATAACTGACTTTAAATTTTCGGTATCGAGCACGTTGGCGGTTACGGTTCGTGCACCGTGAATTTTTGTGCCACTTCGGCTTACAACATCAACTTCTATTCCGCGCTGAGTGAGCGAAGCGACGATTGCATGAGCAACAGGGCCGGCCCCGAGTATTACGTGGCGAGACATGTTTACACGCCCAACTTTTCTGCGGTTGAAGTCTTGATCGGCAAGAAGCGGTAGGCGAGTAGCGAGCCGAGAATCGCGATGACGCCGACTGTTGTGCACGCAGCTTGAAATCCATCAAGAAATGCAGAACTGGCGATTTCGCGAATCGCATCTGTAATCGTTGCATCACCGACTTGCTCAGAGACTGCAAACGCTGCACCAACTGACTCTTCGGCTGCCGAAAGCGCCGATTCGGGCAAATTGAATGGCGTTAGCAACTCGACGATTTTCGGCCCATATGTTGTTGCAAAAACGCTGCCGATAATTGCAACGCCAAGTGTGCCGCCAACTTCGCGACTCGTGTCGTTAATTGCCGAGCCGACACCGGCCATTTCGCGTGGCAACGAGCCCATCACTGACTCAGACGATGGGCTAGTGACGAGTGCAAGACCGCATGCCATTAAAACCATGCTGCTAACAATTGGGCCAAAGTAAGCAGAGTCGGCATCCTGCGTGCCGACCCAAATGATTGCAACACCCATCAATAGAAGACCAATCGGCACGATGCGTTTTGGGCCGAAGCGAAGCGCAAGTCGTGCAGCGAGCGGCGAAGTGACGCCCGCACCAACTGCGAATGGAAGTGTGCGTAGACCAGATTCGAGTGGCGGGTAGCCGCGCACGAATTGAAAATATTGCGTGACTAAAAATGTGAAGCCAAACAGTGAAAAGAATGCGATTGCAATTGAAGACGTTGCCGCTGTCACTCGCATGTCGCGAAAAACTCGAACATCGAGCAGGGGGTGCTCGGTGTTGAGCTCACGCCAAACAAATGCAGCGAGCAAAATAACAGTGCCGATGAAACCGGCGATTGTCGCGGTGCTTGACCAACCGCGGTGTGGGCCTTCGATAACTGTGTAGACAAGCAGCGAAACAAATGCGATTGATAGTAAGAAGCCGGCGAAGTCAATTCGCTCTGCACTTGGGTCTTTTGATTCTGGAACAAAGCGCCATTGAAGAACTAAAGCGACAATGACGATTGGAATGTTGATGAGGAAGACTGATCCCCACCAAAAATATTTGAGCAGCAGACCGCCCGTCACGGGACCGAATGCAACTGCGGCGCCCGAAACAGCAGACCACACACCGATTGCTTTTGCGCGTTCAACTGGGTTGCGAAATACGTCGATGAGAATTGCCAACGTGCCGGGAAACACGAGTGCGGCACCGATGCCCATTAGACCGCGGGCGGCGATGAGTGCGCCAGTTGTGTCGGTAAAGGCTGCCCACGCAGAGAACAAACCGAAAAGCACCATGCCGATTTGCATCATTAGTTTGCGACCGAATCTGTCGGCGAGGCCACCGCACGCAAGTAGTAAGCCCGCGAAAACTAACGCGTATGAATCGACGATCCATTGCAGACCGCTTGTCGTGGCGCCGAGTTCGCGAGCCAATGTCGGTATCGCCACATTGATGATCAGGTTGTCGACAACAACCAAGAAGACCGAGAGGCAAAGGATTGTAAGAATCCACCAGCGGCGTGCGTGCACTTTGCTGTTGGGATGGGTGAGTTCAGCGTTGGTTGGATTGTTGATTGACATAGACACTGTCTAGTCGTAAAACTTGATAGTGTCAAGTCGTGGCACCGAAAGCTATAGAGCAGACACTTCGCGAAAAAGTGATCAAGGCTGCCGTTAAATACGTTGCCGATAATGGGCCTGATGGTTTGTCGTTTCGGCAGATTGCCGCAGACGCTGGTGTTAGTCATCAAGCGCCGTATCACCATTTTGGCGATCGAAGTGCGATCTTTGGAGAGATTGCGTTAGAGGGTTTTAGAAAGTTCGCCGTCGTAATGGGTGCGCCGGCACGAGCCGACGAAGATACTGAAAATTGTGTGCGATTGTGCGAGCGATATGTTGACTTTGCAATCGCCAACAAAGGTCACTTTCGAGTTATGTTTCGCGCCGACTTGTGTCAGATGCATGAGTCACCAGAAACGCAGAAGGCAGCCGACGATGCATTTGCGACGTTGCTTGAAGCGGTCAGCGAAATGGTTGGAGATTCTGCGTCGATCGATGAGATTCGTGTTCAGGCCACGGCGATGTGGTCATTGGCGCACGGTTTGGCAACTTTAATTATCGACGGCCCGCTTGAAAATAAAATTGGAAAAGTTAGTGATCGCCGCGCATTGGTGCGCAGTGTCGCACAGCGCGCAGCCGAAGGTCTTCGGCGCATTTAAAAATTTTTGCTCCGTTGTCGGGGCTAGTTGATTTAGAGAAAACGGCGAACTTCGATGCGACGGTTGCACGCCTTTGAGGCTTCGGCGGCGAGTTCGTGCGCGAGTGTGTCGGTCGCGGCGTCGATTATCCAAAAACCTGACATGTATTCATTTGTTTGATTTATTGGACCATCTGACACGAGCGCCTGATCGCCGCGGTTATCAAAAACTTTCGCATCGCGGGGCGCGACAAGACCTGCAGCCATCAGTCGTTGGCCGCTCGCAGCAATTTTGTCGTTGAATGCGTCGATTGCGACTGTCTCTTCACGAGTGCCTGAATTTGTCTGGTTGTCAATTACGGCAAATAGATAACGCATCAGTTAAACCTTTCAGTTGCCTTTTGATAATAGATGAGTCGGCAGTTAGATATAAATTTGAGGCATGCCGATTAGCGAACCGATTATTTGTCTGTGGTATGACGACGATGCGGTTGAAGCCGCAAATTTTTATGTTTCGCTTTTGCCGAATTCAAAGATTACTAATACGACTTACTACCGAGATCACCCGATAAAACCGAAGGGTTCAGTGCTGACAGTTGAGTTTGAACTGAATCAACGTCCTTTTTTGGCTTTAAACGGAGGGCCTTTTTTCAAACATTCGGAAGCTGCCTCGATTCAGGTGCAGTGTGACACGCAAGAAGAAATAGATCAACTGTGGGATGCAATCACAAACAATGGTGGCGAAGAGAGTGAATGTGGCTGGTGCAAAGATCGCTTTGGGGTGAGTTGGCAGATTACGCCACGTGTTCTTGCCAGCAAAATTTATAACGCAGATAATTCAGTTGCTGACAAGGCTTGGGCCGCAATGATGTCAATGCGCAAAATTATTATTGCTGACTTGTGAGTTCGTAGTCGAGGGCGGTGGTTTGGGCTGCACCGTCGGGGCATTGTTCGGCTGATTTGCGCGCGATTTTGAAACCTGCGCGCTCGGCTGTAGCGCGTGAAGCGACGTTAGTTTCGGCGATTATTGCGCGTACTGTTTGCGCGTCACCGAGTCGCCTAGCAATTGTCGGCAAAATTTTCAATGCTGTTGACGCTGCGCCAGCGCGTCGTGCTTGCGGGGCTATCCAATAGCCGACTGTCGCAACGCCATTTTTGATGTGATGAATGCCGGCGACGCCTGCAGGTTCGCCCGTGCGCGAATTGATGATTGCGTTGGCTAATAGTTCTCCGTTTTGATCGGCAACAAAAGACTTTGCGTGGTCGTGCGTATACGGTCTCGGAATCTGTGTCCATCGTTGCACTTCGGTGTCTTGGCACGCGTGGTAAATCCATTCGGCGTCGCTTGATTGCAAAGGTCGCAGGCGGTGGGTGAGTAGTTCGAAGTAAACCTGCACAATTTGAGTTTCGTCGGTGATTGTTTCGCCGATTCGCGACCAAAAGTCGTTGTGGCTCGCGCGAAAGTCGGCTGCGTTGAGGTCGCCTTCGGCTTCAGCCAATGCAAACTCGTCGGGCACATCGATGAACCTAGAAACTTCGACTCGGGTGACGCGCAAAGTTGCAACGTGCTGGTTGTCGTTATCGAGCATTGCTAAACATTCGCCAACGCTTTCGATCGGCTCTGACTCTTTTGCATAGTCATCGAGTAGTCCGGCAGTTGCGCGTTTGTTTCCGTTGACTATGAAGTCAATAAGTCGTGCTCGACTTTCACCTGGGGTGCCAAATTCAATCGAACGTAAGTTGTCGACAACTTTAAACACGGTGTGGGCTTGCTACTTTTTGGCGATCTCGGCAATGCGTGCTTTGGCGATCGCTTGCATTAACGCAGTGTCGACTTTCCAGTCGAGAGGCACGAGAAAAGTGTGTTTCTTTACTTCGTATTTTGCGAGTTTAGGTGTCACGAGCTTTAGCACCGCAGTGCTGAACGGATTCAGAGTCAAGTGATTTTTTGAAACCGAAACTCCGACGATGTAGCCAGTGCCAAAGCGCAACATCGGTTGATTCCATGCCATTACGAGTTCAAGATTTTTGTGTTTGGCGGTGACTGTGGCAAAAATCTTTTTAATTGTTCGTGCCACTTGTGGGTCAATACTTTTGAAATAGTTTTCGGGCGTACCGAATTTGTTCGACGATTTTGATCCACGGTGGTACATCACTAACGCATTTGCATGCGCCCGGCTGAAACCATGGTTCTCGCGCAAAAAAGAAATTTGCACTTGATATTTGTCAGTTTTTAAGTCTTTGAGGCGTTTCAGCCAAACTGTCGCTTTTTCACCGTGCTTCTTTTCGATCGCCGCGAAGTGCTTGCTTCGATCAGAATTAGTCGCCGGCATCTCATTTCTCCTA
>BJFV01000069.1 GCA_014190055.1 Actinomycetes bacterium | reverse complement strand
TTAGATGACTGGGGAGTTAACTAGAAACGAAATATATGCTTTTACCGCACGGGGATTAGCGCAGCTTGGTAGCGCGCCACGTTCGGGACGTGGAGGCCGGGAGTTCAAATCTCCCATCCCCGACAAAGTCGCGCGTCACGACGTCATACCGCCGACAAAGTCTGGAAAATTTTGTTTAGTCTTCTTCGCCGATGTCTTCATTCCACAAAGTTGGTTCGGCGACGATGAAATCTTGCATCAGTTTGTAACTTTCGGCGTCGTCGAGAACGATGACTTCAACTCCGCGCGATTTGAGAAGTTCCTCGCCACCCATGAAAGTTCGATTTTCACCGATCACAACACGCGGAATTTTGTAGAGCAAAATTGCCCCAGTGCACATGTCGCACGGGCTGAGAGTGGTGTACATCGTTGCGCGCTGGTAAACAGTTGCTGGTAGTCGTCCCGCATTTTCGAGGCAGTTCATTTCGGCGTGATGAATTGCGCTGCCGTGCTGGACTCGTTGATTGTGACCGACTGCGATCACTTTGCCGTCGACGACCAACGCGCCGCCAATCGGAATGCCACCAGCGGCACGACCTTTCTTGGCTTCAGCTAATGCAAATTGGTAGTTGTCTTTGTCGCTCATTTGGTTCTCCTTATTTTCACTATTTTTACAGTCGTTTATATGGCTTGAGATATGCGCCTGGGTATGGAACATTTCGTCCTGAAATTGCAAGTCCGACAATTACAGCCAAGAATGGCAATGCCAGCAGAATTTCAAACGGTACGTCAGCAAACGAAGGCAATAATCTAAGTTGCAACTGCCCAGCGTTGACGAGCGAGAACAAGGCAGCACCAATCAAAAGACGTCCAATTGTCCAACGTCCAAAGATGACTAATGCGAGAGCGACCCAACCTCGACCGTTGATGATGTTGACCGTGAAAGTTCCGACGAATGCAAGAGTGATGAACGCACCAGCGAGAGCCATGAAGAGTGAGCCGATGATGATTGCCGTGTATCGAGTCTTAGCAACACCAATACCTGCGACATCAGCGGCCTCGGGATTCTCGCCGACAGCGCGAATTTTTAGTCCGAGCCCAGACTTCCATAGCAACCACCATACGAATGGCACAGCGACTAAAAATGTTGCATAAGTCAGCAAATATTGGCTAAAAATCGGCCCGCCAAAATTGAGCGGTTGCCACGGGTCGACACGTACTTGACCACCATCTGCCGTGAACATGATGCGATTTGCCGTGTTGCAAAGACTGATCATCAAAAGTGTCATTCCGAGACCCGCAACATGCTGATTCACGCCCAGTGTCACCGTCGTGAAAGCAAAAATTAAACCGGCAAGTGCACCACTGACAAGTGCAGCGATCAATCCTGCAGTCAGGCTTCCTGTTTGTGCGGCAGTCGCGATGCCGACAAAGGCACTTCCATACATGATGCCTTCAACGCCTAAGTTGAGCACCCCAGATTTTTCAGTTACAAGTTCGCCGAGTGCGGCAAGCGCGAGCGGGGTAGCGATGCGCAGGCTTGAACTGATGATTTCTTCTGTGACGTCAATCATTTTCGACCCTCACTTTTCTTTGTTGTCCAGACAATGCGATATTTTTGAATGACCAAAGCACTGACAACCGTGATCAGCAACACGGCCTGAACCAGTTGACCAATTTGTGAAGGTATTTCAAGGGCGCGACTTGCCGAAAATGAGCCGACGGTGATGACGCCGAACATCAGGGCAACAAGCAAAGCCCCGATAAAACTCAATGCGGCCAGTGTCGCCACGATCACACCCGTGTATCCAAAATTGTTGCTGATGCCCGTTGTCAATTGATGAGCAACACCGGCGATTTCGCTCGCGCCACCGAGTCCGGCGATGCCACCACTTACAAGTGCCGTCGTGAGGAGTGTGCGCTCAACAGGAAGACCAGCGATTCGCGCGGCGTTCGGCGCAAGACCTACTGCGCGCAGTTTTAGGCCGCCTGACATTTTGCCAACGAACCACCAACACAAGCCAATAATCACAATCCCGAGAGCGAGTCCGAAGTGCACTCGGGTATTGGGCCAAATGATCCAAAGTTTCGTCGAATCAGCGATGACATCTGAATCGGGGAAGCCAGACTCGCTGTTGCGCCAAGGTCCGTTAAGAAGCCCCGTAATTATCAGTAGTGCAACAGGGTTGAGCAACAAAGTCGTGACGACTTCGTCGATGCCGAGTCGTGTTCGCAAAAGTGCGGGTGTGAGCGCCCACAGTGCACCAAATAACATGCCAGCCAACAAGATCAATGTGACTCCAACAATTCGTGGCAGTGATTCGGCGTGGAGACCGACCCAGGTGGCACCGATTGTGCCGGCGAGCAACTGTCCTTCGGCGCCGATATTCCAATAGCCAGCGCGAAACGCAATTGCAACGGCAGCACCGGTAAAAACGAGTGGCGTCGCAGACAAAAGTGATTCAGTAAAACCGAATCGTGATTGCAACGGCGAGATGAACATGTATCGCACAGCGGGTATCGGTGCACCGCCAGCCCAGCGAATCATGATCGCCGAAATGAGAATTGTTAACAGCGCTGCTGCAGCAATTAATAACGGCCCACGCCACCACGGCGTCGATGCACGAAGAACAAAACGAGCTTTCATTTTGCGATACCAGCCATTAATTCGCCGATTGATTCGCGTGACGCGGCAGTATGGTCGACGATGCCAACTACCGAGCCGCGGTACATCACTGCAACTCTGTCGGCGAGTTCAAGAATCTCATCCAAATCTTCACTGACGAGCACGACCGCAGTGCCTTGTTTGCTTGCTTGGGCGATAAGCGATCGAACATAGTTGGTTGCCATCACGTCAAGACCACGCGTTGGTTGCGAGATAATTGCGACCTTGGGCTTACGGCTAAACAATCTTGCAAGCAAAACTTTTTGCATGTTGCCACCCGAAAGAGTGCCAAAGGCTTGTTTTGGATTTGCCTTGATTTCAAATTGAGTGATCGCCGATTCGCAGTGATTGAGCATCTCTTTGCGCCGCAATTGAAACTTGCCGGCAAACTTTTCGACGCAATCGAGAATCAAGTTCTCGACAACTTGCAAAGCGTGAACCGCCGATGCATGGCGGTCTTCACCCAAAATGCCGACGCCCGCACGCATCAGCGATTGGGGAGTATTGCTGCCCAGTTGGTGACCTTCGACTGTGATCGTGCCGCTGTCGATTTGAGTTGTGCCGCTCAAGACATTGACAAGTTCAGTTTGTCCGTTGCCCGAGACGCCTGCGATACCTAAAATTTCGCCTGGTCGCACTGTAAAACTGATATCACTTAGTCCACCTGCTTCTCGTGAGACACCAACAGACTCGAGCACCAAAATCGGACTCTGACTTGGGCTCGCGCTGCGTTGTCGCTGTTCGGCACCCGACTGTTGTTCGCCGACCATCAATGTGACGAGTTCTTTTGATGTAATGCCGTTTGCCAATGAACTAGATACGACCTGACCGCGCCGCAAAACCGACACGCGATCAGCAACTTTTTCGATCTCGGCCATCTTGTGGCTGATTAAAACGATTCCGATGCCTGCATCTGAGCGCAAACGGCGAATAACTTCGAGCAACGAATCGATGTCATTTGGGCCGAGAACCGCCGTCGGCTCATCCAAAATCAAATACGAGCAACCTGACATCAGGGCTTTCAATATTTCGACTCGTTGCTGTAAAGCGATTGGAAGTGAGGCGATAACGGCGTCTGGCGGCACATCGAGACCAAATCGTGCCGAAGCCGCAACAATTTCAGCGCGCACCTTGGCCAAGTCGATCGCAAATGTTTTTGCGCTCGCTAGCGCAATATTTTCGATAACAGTCATATTTTTGACCAATGAAAAGTGCTGCGTGACCATACCGATACCCGCAGCGCGCGCGTCACGCGGAGATTCAATTTTTAACACAACACCATCGGCTTCAATTTGGCCAGAGTCGGGTTGCGAAAGCCCATACAAAATTTTCATCAGGGTGGTCTTGCCCGCCCCGTTTTCACCAAGAAGAGCGTGTACTTCACCTGCACGCAAATCAAGAGATACGTCACTCAATGCAATCGTCTCACCAAAAGCCTTGGTGATATTGCGCAAAAAAATTGAGGGGGCGCCACCGCGAGATGCGATGGCAACCCCCTCAACTGAATTCATAATTTAATTTTCGACTTTAAGGTCGACTATTTATTTGGTCACCGAACCAGCTGGAACTGCCTCGTTGATGTCAACGCGCAGAGTTCCTGCTTTGATTGCTGCCATTGCCTCTTCGGCCTTGGCAACTACCTCGGCTGGAATTCCACCGGTTACACCAGTGTTAATTTCTGCCAAGAGTGCGCCGCCCTTTGCGACCATGCTGAAGTCTTTCAAGTCTTGCGAGGTGTATGACCCAGCCTTGACCTGGTTGAGAATGTATTTGACGGTTGGACGCATGTTCCAAACGTTTGAAGTCACAACCGACTGTGGTGCGATGCTCTTTTGATCCATCTGGTTACCAAATGAGAGCAAGCCTTTTTCTGCTGCTGCTTCGATAACACCAGCACGCTCAGCGAACATGATGTCAGCACCTGCTGAAATTTGCGAGAGTGCCGCTTCTTTTGCTGCTGCTGGGTCAAACCACGAGTTGATGAAAGCGACTTTTGCTTCAACCTTCGGGTTAACCGATTGCGCACCAGCAATAAATGCGTTGACGATGCGGTTCACTTCAGGTACTGGAATACCACCGACGATGCCGATGATGTTCGTCTTGGTCAAACTGCCGGCCAAGATTCCTGAAACGTATGCAGGCTCGTGAATCCAGTTGTCAAACACTGAGAAGTTTGGCTCAGCAGGTCCGCCACCCGAACCCATGACGAACGCGATGTCTGGGTAGTCAAGAGCAACTTTGCGAGCCGCCTCTTCGTTGCCAAATGAGTCACCCATGATGATTGCTGGCTTGTCTTCTTCGGCGATCTGTCGCACCGCACGCTCGAAAGCGCCCGAGGCATAACCGATGCCGTCAATGTATTTGTATGTAATTTCACCAGCGTCTGCCATTTCTTGCAGTGCCTCGTGAATTACTCCGTCCCATGGTTCTTCAATTACCGATGAATAAGCGGCAACGACGCTTAATACGCCGTCACTTTCGCTCGACTCATCACTACTTCCACTATTGCCACCGCATGCGGCTAGCACGATTCCTGCTAGTGCCAATGCGGCAAATGAATTTCTCAACTTCTTCACTTTGCAACCCCCTTTAGTTGTTGCGCCCGAGACTAGTTGTCTTTTTGGGGGTGACCAAAATTAGAGGAGAAAGTAAAGCCGCGCAGTGGGCTAGTCGGCGACCAAGCCGGTCGCAATCCCTGACGGCCGCGAATTTCAAACGCGGCGGTAAAAACCCATCTTTTCTGAGTCGCTAAATCGCACACCTGGCTTTTCATATAGCGACAGCACCGCGACCATTCGCTCTTTGTCGCCACCAACAGTCGTCACGCGATGGGCAGTGTTGTGTCCACGAAAAACATTCAGCGCACCGGGGGCAACATCGACACTGATCACCTCGGGGTCGTTGCCCGCGATCATTCGACCAACGCCGTCATAATTCGGGTCGTCGTCGGTGCGCAACTCGCGACGATATTCAAAAATGCCACCAGCCTCAGCGCGTTGCAACAAAATCGTGATCGTGAACTCTGACCGATCGAAGTGCCAGTTAAGCGCCTCGCCAGGGCGATAACTCAAAACATTGACTCGCGCCAACTCGTCATCCATCAGATGCAATTCGGGCAGGCCCATAGTCGCGGCAATGAACTCGCGAAAGTGCGGCCACTCGTAAACCGTAGTCACGGGCGTGTCAACTAATTGATCGGCGCACAAAGTGTGATTGATCGTCATAATCTTTTTGAGCGCGGGGTGGTCGTCGGCGAGCCCGTCAACTTTGTCAAGAAAATAAATGTTGTGTTCGCGACGAATCTCAACCGACTCGTTTGCCATCCGCGGCAAAATCTTCGTCGTCGACTCACGCAGGGCATCGGCAGTCAAAAACCCCGGCAATTCGAACATTCCCTTTGCGGCGAGGTCGTCTCGGCATTGGGCAACGAGCGCATTCCATCTGTCTGACCCGGGCTCATCAAGCGGATATTTCTCCAAGTCGATCTGAGCGCCAATCGTGGTCACGGCTAGATAATAGGTGTCACGCCACAATCAACACTGGTCGGGTGTGTAAAACTTTAAATATGGCTCGACAAAAAGCCAAGTTTGGTTTAGCCGCTTTCGTTTTGGTCACGTTGCTGGCAACGGTGATGAGTCCAGCCAATGCGGCAAGTGTTGGCGGCAAGTGCACCCGAGTCGGGGCAGTCGCAAAAACAAAAAACGTCAGTTACGTCTGCGTCAAAACTGGCAAAAAACTGATCTGGCAAAAAGCCACAACAAAGAGCAGCACAACCACAACA
>BJFV01000068.1:2603-6451 GCA_014190055.1 Actinomycetes bacterium | reverse complement strand
ATCGGCATCATTGGTGTTGGTGTTGGCGTGGCGAGTGCGGTTTATCGCGCAAAGCTGACGGGCAATAATTGCCCTGAAAGTGTGATCGTAAAAATGCCGGCGCTTGATGAGGCCGCGGTGTTTACTTCGACAATTCTGCGAATGTACATTCGCGAAGTTCGTTTCTTTAAGACGTTGGCCAAAGAGTGTCCGGTAATTACTCCGAAATCATATTTTGGTGAAATCAACGAAGAGACGAGCCAGTTTGCGATGGTGCTTGAAGATCTTGCAGGTCATCGCATTATCGATCAGACGGTTGGCATAACAATTGACGATGCGCGTCGCGCGGTTGATGCTCTAGCAAAAATTCACGCCAAGTGGTGGGGGCGTGCTGATGGTTTGGCGGCTGATGGCACCACGATTCCGTTTAGTGATCCGATTTATCCGGCGGTGTTGCCCGTGGTTTTCGCTGAGGGCTGGGAGAAAGTTAAAAAAGAGCTCGACTTAACAGAGTCGATAATGAAAGTTGGCGAAAAATTCGCCCCAGCAATTGGCGGGTTGATGTCGTCGCTAATGGATGGCGTCACGACGCTCGCACACGGCGACTTTCGTGCCGACAACATGATGTTCACCAAAAACAACGAATTCATTCTTTACGATTTTCAATTAATTGGCACTGGTTCGGGCGCCTACGACCTCGCGTATTTCTTGACGCAGAGTCTCACACCTGATGACGCCAGTAAATACGAGCAAGAGTTGTTCGAGAGATGGCTCGAAGGTTTGCGCGCGAACGGTGTGACTGACATCGACCGCGATCGACTGTGGTTGCAATATCGCGGCACCGCATTGTTTTGTCTGGTTTATCCAGTTGTTGCAAGTCGTGGCATGGATCTCAACGAGCCACGCTCGCGAGCGCTCGTAGAAACGATGAATTCTCGCTTCGAGCGAGCGTTTCACGAACTGGATCTTGCTAAATTGATTTAACAAATGGAGTTAATACTTGTTCGGCACGGCCTGCCGTTGCGCCGAGAAGTAGTTGATGGCCCGGCTGACCCTGAACTTTCGCCCGAAGGTGTTGATCAGGCTGCTCGACTTGCTAACTATTTAGCAACTGAGAAAATCGCAGCGATTTATTCGAGTCCGATGAAGCGGGCAGTTCAGACTGCAGAGCCTCTGGCTCAGACAACTGGCCTACCAATTTCAATTGTTGACGAAGTTGCCGAATATGACCGATTGTCGAATGAATATATTCCGATTGAAGAACTTCGAGCCGCCAATGACGAGCGGTGGCAAAAACTGTTGGCAGGCGAGTGGCAGTCAGATTCAGACACGCTTGAGAGTTTTCGCAATCGAGTTATCTCAAGCCTTGAGCAGTTGATCAGTCAGCATGCCTCGCAGCGAATAGTCGTAACTTGCCATGGTGGCGTGATCAATCAGTATCTGGCGCACATTTTGGGCATCTCAACCGAGCGCGGATTTTTTTATCCGCAATACACATCGATTCATCGAGTTGTGGCTTCGAAAACTGGTTTGCGGTCGGTGGGTTCGTTAAACGAAATCGCGCACCTGCGGTAAATTGCTATTTCTTTTGCGGGTTTGCTTGCGTCAAACCCGATTAGCTCGCTGTTAGCGGCGCAACAACGGCGCAGTCAGACAAGTTGGCCCACCGTCACCTTTAACCGCGACATTTTCACCGTTGAAAATATGCACAGTCACGCCAGACTCACGAAGTTTGCCTTCTATTTCTGGATTACCCGCGGCTAAAACAACGACGTCTGGCGCGACAGTCAAAATGTTTGCACCTTGGGTGTGAACTTCGGTGTCGTTAACTGTGAGCCAAGAAATATTGCGCGACTTAAGAAACTCGAGCAAACGAATCGGCGCAAGAGGTTCATAGACAACTGCTCGAGAATGACTGATCGGTGAGAGCACAGACATCAAATGCAATACGGCGCTTGGCCCTTGAAAGTGCGGCAAGTCAAAAGCATGAACTTCAACACCAAATGGCGCAAGCATTTTTTTGATTTGTGCGATGCCTTCGCCGTTAGTTCGATAGCCATGGCCGATCAATAAAGTTTTCGCATCGAGCCAAACTTTGTCGCCGCCGTCAGCAATGGCCGACCCGGTGAGTTCACCCAAAATAGGTACACCGATGCGCTCGAGGTCTTTGCGAATTTGGGCTGGTTCGGGTTGGCGAACACGCTTACCCATTTGCAACAAGATTGCGCCATGTGGCGTCATGATCATCGGGTCGTGCATGTAAACAGCATCGACTAGGCCATCAACGGCGCTGGCAATGTGAACTTTGCAGCCAAGTTTTTCAAGCAGCTGAACGAATTCGTTGTGTTCGCGCACGAGTGAATTGCGATCAGGTTCGCGCCACTGCGCATCGGCAACAAAATTGCCAACAGTCGTCGGCGTGCGAACAAGAACATGTTCAAGTTTTGAAACCATGTCTGGCGTGCCCCACATAGGTTCTTACGCTACGGCAGAACTGTTAGCGTTTCAGATATGGCGAACGCGGCGGCTTTACGAAAGTCAAGTAATCCTTTTTTGGCTGGCAACTTGGCGCCTGTCGATGTTGAAACAACTGCTTTTGATCTGCAAGTGACGGGCAAACTGCCAGACGAGTTGACGGGTCGTTATTTGCGCAACGGACCAAACCCGATTGGTGAAGTTAACCCCGATTCGTATCACTGGTTTTTGGGCTCGGGCATGGTTCACGGAGTTCGAATCAACGACGGCAAGGCTGAGTGGTATCGCAATCGTTGGGTGCGCGACCGAAACGTCGCAAAGAATCTTGGCGAACAAGCGCCACCGTCAGATTGGCCAGCCGATCATGCGCAGTTTGCGTCGAATACAAATGTGATCGGTCATGCAGGTGCGACTTGGGCGCTTGTCGAAGGTGGTTCGCCGCCTATCGAAATGAATTACGAACTTGAGACAGTTCGTGTTTCGAATTTTGCCAACACATTGCCACAGGCTTTTTCTGCGCACCCAAAGCGTGACCCGCGCACCGGCGAATTGCACGTGATGGCTTATTGGTGGGGCTGGGGCAATCAGGTGCAATATCTGGTTGTTGGCGTCGACGGCAAAGTGCGACGCACGGTTGACATCGCTTTGCCAGGTGGCCCGATGATGCATGACTGTGCGATCACCGAAAAATACGTGTTGATCTTTGATTTACCTTGTTTGTTCAATCTTGATCTGGCAATGTCTGGGCGATCGTTTCCATATATATGGAATGCGGATTACACAGCGCGCGTCGGTTTGCTTCCGCGCGAAGGTGTGGCCGCCGACATTAAGTGGGTCGAGATCAACAGTTGCTACATCTTTCATCCATTAAACGCTTACGACGCACCAGACGGCACCGTCGTTTTAGATGCGGCACGTCACGAAAAAATGTTTGATGTCGAACAACGCGGACCAAACGAAGGTTTTCCGACTTTAGATCGTTGGGTGCTAAACCCCAAGACGGGCAAAGCAACAGAACAACGCTTGGATGATCGACCACAGGAGTTTCCGCGAATTAACGAATCGTTGATCGGCATGCAACACAATTTCGGTTATCTCGCTGGCATCTCAGATGTTTTTAGACAAGCAGATTTGATCAAGCAAGATCTGGCAAAGCAATCAACTCAAGTGCGGCACGACGGTGAAAACTTTGGCTACGGCGAGCCAGTATTCATCGCACGCAATGGCGCAAAGTCTGAAGACGACGGCTACGTAATGGCGCTGCGTCACAACACAGAAACTGATCTTTCAGATCTGGTCGTACTTGACGCTCAAGATTTTTGCGGTGAGCCAGTGGCTACTGTGCACCTGCCAGCACGTGTGCCAAACGGCTTTCACGGCAATTGGATTGCCGA
>BJFV01000068.1:0-2038 GCA_014190055.1 Actinomycetes bacterium | reverse complement strand
CCGTCACATTGCGTGTATAGGTCGGTGACTTCGCCCGTATTCAAATCGACTCGCTGAATTCGTCCACCTATATATAGGTCGGGGTCGAATGGCCCAGGGTAGGTGAGGCCATTGTGAATTCGTTTTGAGAACGAGCCGCCGTTATTGCATAAGTAGAGCGCGCCGTCAGGGCCAATCGCCAGACCGTTTGGTCCACCGGCGATTTCTGCAACAACTTGCTTCGTTGCGTTGGGCATGATTCGCGTGATGCATTGTTTCATCATCTCAACAACAACAACACTGCCGTCGGGCAACGCGACTGGCCCTTCAGGAAAACTCAACTCGGAGGCGACTTCAACAAAATTCGTCATTGGTTAAGCCTCGAAGGTTTCACCTGCGCGAACCTGGGCTGCATAAAGCGAGTTGTTGCTCATCAATTGCTCATGTGTGCCTTGCTCAATAATCGTGCCATTGTCGAGCACAACAATGCGATCAGCATCGCGGATAGTCGATAAGCGATGTGCGATCACCAATGAGGTTCGGTTCTTCATCGCCGCGTCGAGCGCGTTTTGCACAAGCACTTCGCCTTCGTTGTCGAGATGACTGGTGGCTTCATCGAGAATCATTACTGCTGGGTTCTTTAGCAACAACCTTGCAATAGCCAGTCGCTGTTTTTCGCCGCCCGAGAGTCGGTATCCGCGTTCACCGACAATCGTGTCATAACCGTCAGGTAATGCAGCAATAACTTCGTGAATTTTTGCGGCTTGGCACGCTTCGACGATTTGTTCGTGAGTCGCATCGGGTCGGGCATATAACAAATTCGATTTAACAGATTCGTGAAACATGTGTGAGTCTTGCGAGACAACACCGATTGCGGCGCGAAGTGAAGTGCTGGTCAGGTCACGAACATCTTTTGAGTCGATGCGCACAGCGCCAGAAGTGACGTCGTAAAGTCGAGCAAGCAACATCGCCAATGTTGTTTTGCCACTGCCACTTGCGCCAACAAGTGCGACTGTTTCTCCTGGCGCAATTTTTAGCGAAACTGATTTGAGCACATCAACATCGGGGTCAGAACCTTGCATTACGCCACTTAGTTCAAGCGAGGCAATTGAGACGCTCGAACCTGGTGGATATCTGAACGAAACATTTTCGAATTCGATCTCACCGCGTGGGTTGATGATGTCAACAGCCCCCATGCGATCAGTGATCGCCACGGGCGCGTCGAGCACTTCGAATACACGCTCGAAACTGACGAGCGCAGTTAGCACTTCAAGTCGAGCGTTGGTTAGACCGGTAAGTGGTTGATAAATGCGTTGAACAAATGCGGCCATTGCTACGAGTGTGCCGATTGTGATGCCACCCGAGACGACCATGAACGCACCGACGCCATAAATTGCGACTGCGCCAAGTGCGCCGACAAGACCGAGGGCAACAAAAAACACGCGACCATACATTGCTGCAGTTACACCGATATCGCGAACCCGAGATGCCCTTGAGCCGAATGCACCGACTTCTTCTTTGTGGCGTCCGAAGAGTTTGACCAGCAGAGCGCCCGACACATTAAATCTTTCGGTCATCTGCGTGTTCATTGAGGCGTTGAGACCCATTTGCTCGCGTGAGATTTCTTGCAACCGTGCACCGACGCGCTTTGCCGGCACGATGAATACTGGCAAGACAACAAGTGCCAGCAACGTAAGCCGCCATTCGAGAGCAAGCATCGCCACGAGGGTTGTCGTAAAGATCACGACGTTAGAAACAACGCTGCCGAGAGTGCCCGTCACCGCGGTTTGTGCACCGACGACATCGTTATTGAGGCGACTAATCAACGCGCCAGTTTGCGTGCGAGTGAAAAACGCGATGGGCATATTCTGAACTTTGTCGAAGAGGGCAACGCGCAAGTCGTAGATTAATCCTTCGCCGATTCGCGCCGAATACCACCGTTGAACAATTTGTAGTGCGGCATCACCAAGTGCGACGACAACCAAAACGATCGTTAGATAAACAATTCGGCGCTTGTCTGCATCAGGGATTGCTTCGTCGACGATAAGCCGAAACATCA
>BJFV01000067.1:5305-6479 GCA_014190055.1 Actinomycetes bacterium | reverse complement strand
CTGGCGCCCCCGTCACAGTCAAAGGTCGACGCGCTGAAGGCCTTGGCGCAATCGGTCGCGTCGAGGGCATTGCCTGTTGGGCCGTCGCAATAGTGACGCAGACAAAATAAAAGCCTGCACCGATGCCGAAAAATCCGCGATCAAACAAGCGATCTGGCCGAGCAAATAGTCGTTACCCAAGTGCTGGCTCAAAGCGAAGAAATTCAAACAGTCCAAAACATATAAACGTTGCTAGCCGTTCAAATCGCTATGCCAGCAGCAACCGACCGCCACAAAAAGAGCACGGGCTCGGTGGCGAACAAATAGAAGGAAGACAAGCAGTGCGCGAGCTATTGCTTGGCCAAAGACGCAGGGTCCGTGAAATTTGGATTGCAACTGATATTGAGCCAAGTCCAGTGATCGAAGACATTTTAGATTTGGCTCGCGATCAAAGAGTTCAAGTTATGAGTGTCTCGCGACGAGAACTCGAGCGCGAAGCACGCAGTGAAGCCCCTCAAGGAGTTCTGGCTAAAGCCGATGCTATTGACGAGACTTTGCTCGCAGATTTATTAATCGAATCGCGAGATACACCATTGTTGTTGGTCGCTATTGACGGCGTCACCGACCCCGGAAACCTCGGTGCAATTTTGCGTTGTTGTGACGGCGCGGGCGTCGACGCCGTGATTCTGCCACGCCATCGTGCGGTTCATGTAACGCCGACAGTGGCGAAGTCATCGGCTGGTGCAATCGAATATTTGAACATGTGTGTTGTCGGTGGTTTACCAAGTGCCCTGACCGAGATGAAGCAAGCTGGTGTTTTCGTCGTCGGGCTCGACGACGCTGCCGAAAAAAATATTTTTGAAATCGGCGAGACTGCCAAAGAGTCAATCTGTTTGGTTCTCGGGGCAGAAGGTGCTGGCATGTCAAGACTCGCACGCGAGCGCTGTGACCTGCTGGTCAATATTCCGATGTTGGGCTCGTTGTCTTCACTCAATGTTTCTGTCGCTGCAGCGCTTGCAACTTATGAGATTGTTCGATCTCGCACTCACAACAAATAGTCGTCTAGGTAGCAAATTCGACCGTACACTGATTGCGCAATTAAGACGCCGGGGTAGCTCAGTGGCAGAGCAACCGCCTTGTAAGCGGTAGGTCGTGGGTTCAATCCCCACCCTCGGCTCAAAACCTAATTGAAGTA
>BJFV01000067.1:0-4739 GCA_014190055.1 Actinomycetes bacterium | reverse complement strand
GCGGGCAAGCCGCTTGGCACAGGTGCTGCAGTCAGCGTGCCGGTTGTACCTGCGGTCACGACAACTACAGGCTAAGAAACAAACTAAATCTTTAAATCGCGCAATATCTTTAGCGCGGCATGCTCAATGCAATGCAAAGGTTGGGCGAACGCCTCGTCGCGACCAAAAGTTTCGACAAGGCTCACACTGTTTATTTTTGAGCGCACATCTGGGTGAATCTCACCGCATATCGCTGCAATTTGAATTTTTCGTTCGCTGGCAAGTTCGGACATTGAGCCAACAACTTTGCCGGCAAAACTCTCACTATCCATAAAGCCTTCGCCCGTGATGACCATGTCAATATCTGACAACAAAACATCAAGTTCAACTTCTTCGGCTACGAGATCAAAACCTGGCACCAGTTGTGCACCAAGTGCAGCCAAACCACCCGCCAAACCGCCCGCAGCACCAGCACCAGAAATCTCAGAGACATCAACTCCGTAACTTTGCTGATAAACCTGAACAAGTTTCTCGAGTCGAGTTGTCAAAAACTGAACCTGAGCAGGCGACGCACCTTTTTGTGGGGCAAAAACTTTTGCGGCGTCCGTAAATTTGGTGGTGACATCGCAAGCCACAACGAACTCAACACCTTTAAGCCGAGCCGGAGTTTGAATTGCCTTAACAGCACCGAGTCCTCCATCGGTTGTCGCTGAGCCGCCGAGACAAACAATTATTCGTTTGGCGCCGAGATCAAGAGCAGCATCTATCAACTCACCTGTTCCAGTAGTCGTTGCAGCAATCGGATCATTTTCTTGCTTGCCACCAGCGAGCATCAGGCCAGACGCACAAGCCATTTCGATAACTGCAGTTCCACGGTGCAATCGCCATGGTGCTTGAACAGGCTTACCAAGTGGGCCGGTGACAAGAGTCGTTCGATTTGCTCCGCCGAGCGCATCAAGCGTGCCCTCACCTCCGTCGGCTAACGGTCGCTCGATGCAATCGTGGCCAAGTTGCCAACACGCATGGCCAATTGCAGTTGCGACTTGAGCAGCAGTTGCAGTGCCACGAAATTTGTCGACTGCAGCGAGCACTTTCATATGCTCACACTAGAGGTTGCTGTAAGCACGATGACAGTCAATTTACTAATCTCACGCCTAATATCAGTAAGCATGTTTCTTGCCGGCAATTTACGAAAGTCACTTCTTGCAGTGACAATCGTGAGCGGTTTACTTTCACTGTTCTTTGCACAGCGCGGTGTTGACACGCCGCCACCCACGACGATTGTGGCAACTGAGACAACTTTTGTAACAACGACGACTATTTATGTCGCGCCGATTCGTTACATAGTGCAACTGGGTGACACCCTTTTTGGAATCGCCGAAACAAATCGCTTGGATATGCGACTGCTCATGGAAATGAACGGAATCACAGACCCAGACCGAGTTGAAGCAGGTCAAGAATTGATTTTTCCGCCGGCGAACGGTTTCATACCCGTCGCTCCATCGACAACGATGAAGCCCTGAGTTAATTCTCTCGTCTACTTACGGCTAGTTCTGCAATATCGCGCATGATTCTGGCGATATCAAAATCTTTTGGCGTATAAATAGCCGCAACGCCCAGCTTCTTTAATCGAGCACGATCATCTTCAGGAATAATTCCGCCGACGACAACAGGCGAACCAACTTTGAGTTTTTTTAGTTCTGACATAACTTCAGGCACCAAGTCAAGGTGCGAACCAGAAAGAATCGACAAGCCAATTACATCGGGATCTTCATCGCGTGCTGAGGCGGCGATTTGTTCAGGCGTCAAACGAATGCCGCTATACACAACTTCCATTCCCGAATCTCGAGCTGCAACTGCAATTTGTTCAGCGCCGCTCGAGTGCCCATCGAGACCTGGCTTGGCAACCAAAAGCCTCGGCGGCCCGCCAGCGATTGTCTTAACAAACTCAACTACCTGATCTAACAACTGACCATGTCGTCCAGACGAACCACCAACTCCGGTTGGGGCACGAAATTCACCAAAGACATCACGAAGTGCTTGAGACCACTCGCCCGTTGTGCCGCCAGCGATCGCTAACTCAATTGATGGAGGCATCAGATTCGTTTTATTTTCAGCGGCAGTTTTTAGAGAAGTTAGTGCCCTTTCAACTGCTTGCTGATCTCGAGACTTGCGCCATTTTTCAAGTTCTCTAATCATTTGCTTTTCGATTTTCGGATCAACTTTCAAAATATTGTCAGTACCACCAAGTGGCGAATGCGCCGTTTGAGTGAACGCATTTACGCCGATCACGCGTTGATCGCCTTTTTCAATACGGCTTGTTCGACTCGACATCGATTGCACGAGACGACCTTTAAGTGTTTCAACGGCTTCGAATGCGCCACCTAGATTCAAAATTTCGTTCATTTCAGCCCATGCTTGCTCAACGAGTTCGTTGGTTTTCGCCTCGATCACATGTGAGCCATTGAAAATATCTTCGTATTCCAAAAGATCGGTCTCAAACGCCAACACTTGCTGCATTCGCAATGACCATTGTTGATCCCACGGGCGTGGCAGACCAAGAGCCTCGTTCCATGCAGGAAGTTGCACACTGCGCGCCCGTGCGTCTTTCGAAAGTGTCACTGCCAGCATCTCTAAAACAATTCTTTGAACATTGTTCTCGGGCTGCGCCTCGGTCAAACCCAATGAATTAACTTGAACTCCGTATCGAAAACGCAATGCGCGTTCGTCAGTAATCGAATAGCGTTCACGGCCAATTCGGTCCCAAAGTTTTACGAAAGCACGCATCTTGCAGGTCTCTTCGATAAATCGAATGCCCGCATTGACGAAAAAAGAAAACGAGGCAAAGACTTGCGGAAACTCTTGGTCGGAAATTTGGCCGCTACTTTTGACCGCATCCAAAATATCGATCGCATTTGCGAGCGCAAAAGAAATCTCTTGCACCGGTGTGGCACCAACTTCTTGAAGGTGATATGAGCAAATATTTATCGGATTCCACTTTGGCGCGTTTTTTGCACACCAAGCAATCATGTCAACGATGATTCGTTTGGATGGCTGTGGCGGAAAAATGAAAGTTCCGCGCGATAAATACTCTTTGAGAATGTCGTTCTGTGTTGTGCCACGTAAATCAACTGTTGCAACACCTTGTTCATTTGCATTTGCAACGTAAAGCGCCAACAGCCATGCTGCAGTTGCATTGATCGTCATCGAGGTATTCATCTCGCCCGGCGGAATGCCGTCAAGCAATACCTTCATGTCGCCGAGATGCACAACCGGAACACCAACTTTGCCGACTTCACCGCGAGCAAGAATGTGGTCAGGGTCGTAACCGGTTTGAGTTGGCAGATCAAACGCGATCGATAATCCGGTTTGTCCTTGCGCCAAGTTTGTGCGATACAACTCGTTTGACGCGCGAGCACTTGAGTGACCCGAGTAGGTGCGCATCACCCATGGCTCGTCTCGCTTAGTCGTGTTTTTTGAGTCGCTCACCACTAGTTAAGGCTAGGCGCGAGATTATTGGGTTACGGCAACTTCGAGGCGGCGCAGGTATTCATCACGCTTAATTGCGACAGCGCCCAGACTTGCCAAGTGTGGGGTAAGCCACTGCACATCAAGAAGCGACATATTCGATGACTTCATCGTCTCGACGAGAGCCATAAGCGCAACTTTTGAGGCATCACGCACAAGGTGAAACATTGACTCTCCCGCAAAAAACTTGTTGATTCGCACGCCATAAAGACCGCCCGCAAGCAAACCACTCTCATCAATCACCTCGATGCTGTGAGCCCATCCGAGATGATGCAATTTGACATATGCATCGATGAATTCTTCAGTGATCCACCCATTGTCGCGATGTGGTGCAGCGCAATTGCGCATCACGTTTTCGAATTGTGTGTCAACTCGAATTTCGAATTTTTTTGCGCTACGTCGCATTGTGCGTGAAACTTTTAAACCATCAAGTGGAATTATGGCTCGCATTTGGGGCGACCACCAAAGCAAATCGCTATCTGTGACAATGCTTTCGTTTGAAACCATCGGAAACACTCCGTGTCGATATGCATAGATCAATGTTTCGGGCTCAAGGTCGGCACCCCGACCGACGACATCATGACGTGGCCATCTTGTTTTGTCGGGAAACTCCCACACAGACTCGCCAAGACTTGTTGGCAAGTCGTTGAATTTCATTTTGTTTGAAATTAGTAGCTGTAAAAACCCTGTTTAGTTTTTCGACCAAGCTTGCCCTCGCTGACCAGTTTCTTCAACATCGGTCGTGGTTCAAGATTGGCTGATTTAAATTCTGCGTGAAGTGCATTAAGAATCGCCACCGACGTATCGAGGCCAACAAGATCGAGCAAGGCAAAAGGACCCATCGGGAAGTTGCAGCCACCCTTCATCGCCACATCAATATCTTCCATAGTTGCAGTGCCAGCCTCGAACATTGCAATTGCATTATTCAAATACGGAAACAGCAGCGCATTGACGATAAAACCAGCACGGTCAACAACTTGAACTGCATCTTTGGTGCAGGCTGCGACAAAACTGTTGGCTAGAGCGATTGTCTCATCGCTCGCCGTTATCGGCCGAACTACTTCGACCAGCGGCATCAAAACTGCGGGATTAAAAAAATGAATTCCACACACTTTGTCTGGGCGATTTGTAACTTTGGCCATTTCAATCACGGGCAGAGTGCTCGTGTTTGTTGACAAAATGCAACTTGGCTTGACTGCTTTGTCGAGTGCAGCGAAAAGCTCTTTTTTTGT
>BJFV01000066.1:2284-6501 GCA_014190055.1 Actinomycetes bacterium | reverse complement strand
GCATGAAACGCACCCAAATCGTCGCAACTAAGAATTACAAGTCGCGCATGGGGTGAGTGACCCAGTTGTTCGACAAGTGAACTCTGCGCGTTGACCACAACAACACGCTATCTTTCGCAATACTGCCATAAACCCACGCGTCGGTCTTTGGCGTTCGACTCGTAGGTCGCAAATTGCGATGCGAATGCCGTGTTTGGTTCGATGCTCAAAGTTCTGGCAAATCCACGATCAATTAGTAATTGATTAAACAGGGTGCCGTCGGCGAGAAAAAGATAGACAAGAAGCCGTTGAAAGCGATCGCGCGGTTCGACGTCGCGCAAAAGTTTTACGGTTGATCCTTTTACGAGTGTTGCTTTGGTGAACGCTGAGGCTTCGGGGCCAAAACACTCGATTGGTTTGCTCGGATGAACAGTCTCTGGTGTATCGACACCAAGCAGGCGAACAGTTTCAGTTTGATTTTGCACCTCAAGAACAATCGTGTCGCCATCGATAACGCTCACGATCGTGGCGATGTCTGATTGCAAGCTGTTTGCACTAGTGCAAGAACTGAGTACAGCTAAGAGCGAAATTAGTGCGATAAACACATAGTTTGTAGGCGATCGACAAATTCTGAGTATTTGCACAAAACAATGTGTGGCTTTGGTTTGCGTTATGGTAAATCAATATGCAAAACAAAAAGCGTTCTGACTTTGGCTTGGGTCGTGTAGGTATTTGGACGTTTGACTTAGATCTACAACCGATGTCGCGCGCGCAAGAAGCGGCGGTTGAACTTGAAGAGCTGGGTTTTCGATGTGTCTGGGTGCCGGAAGCCGTTGGTCGGGAACCGTTTGCTTCGTGCGCGATGTTACTTTCGGCAACCAAACATTTGACGATGGCGACTGGCATTGCGTCGATGCATGCTCGCAGCGCAACAACAATGGCCGCCGGTTGGAAGACACTTGCCGAAAAATTTGGAGACAGATTTTTGTTGGGCATCGGCGCAAGTCACCAGCATTTGGCCGAAAGGGTGCATCAAAGCACATACGACAAGCCATATTCGGCAATGGTCGAGTATCTCGATGCGATGGATAACGCTGTGTATTTTGCCGCGGCACCCGCAACAGCGCCGCGTCGTGTGCTGGCGGCGCTAGGTCCGAAAATGTTGAAACTCTCGGCACAACGCGGTCTTGGAGCGCATCCATATTTTGTGCCAGTTGAACATACGGTTGGCGCGCGACAAATTTTGGGAGACGATGCATTATTGGCGCCCGAAATTGCCGTCGTTTTTGATACGAATGCAGAAAGTGCGCGAGCGACTGCGCGCAAACACATGTTGACCTACAACCGTTTACCTAATTATGCGAACAACTTGTTGCGATTGGGATACAGCCAAAACGACATTGCTGGGTCAGACAAAATGCCAAGCGACAAAATGGTTGATGCGATTGTTGCTTGGGGCACGCTTGAAACAATCGTCAAGCGAATTGACGCTCATATCAATGCGGGCGCGAACCATGTTTCGGTGCAAGTTTTGCCAAACAAAGATGGCGAGATGCCAGTTGCCCAATGGCGCGAATTGGCAACCGCGCTAAAGAGTTTTAATTAGCGGAAATCGCTCGTCAGTTAGCAAGTCACCGGGCTTTAGCTCTTTAGGTTCGAGTGGCGGTGAAGTCTTCCATGGTCGTGTCGACCAAACCGCGTCGCTGTCGACATACCGAAAGCTCACCACACGACGACGATCTGGATAATTAGTAGTTGAAGGTGCGCTGTGTAGCGTTCGAAAATGAAACGCGACGAGATCGCCAGGCATTGCCGCAAAACTTTCGATGTTGTCGGCAACATCAAGCTGCTTCGAATCGGGAAGTGGCTCGTACTCGCTGGCACTAGCAACGTACGGCGATTGATCCACAAATTTTCGTGGAATGAATTTTTTGCCCCACTTATGACTGCCAGCGATTGCTCTCAATGCAATCTTTTCTGGAATTGGGTCAAGCGGCACCCAAAGACTGACATTGTTGATTGAGTCGATGCCGTAGTAAGGCTCATCGTTATGCCAAGGTGTCACCTGATTGTTGCCAGATTCTTTGACCAAAACATGCTCATGAAAAAATCTTCCTGATGTTTTTTGCATCAGCGCGAGAGCGATCTGCGGTAAAACTCCAGAAAGGGCATGCGTCTTGTAGGCGTCAAAGCGTGACCAGTTGACATAATCGTCGAAGAATCGGCCTTGTTGTGAGTTGGCTGCATATTCGTTTGCCCACGGCCCGGGTGATTGCATGTTTTGAGCAAGGGCGTCAGAAAGTTCGGCAATCACGTTTTGTGTGAGCACATTTCGCAACACGACGACGCCATCGCGCTGATATTTAGTGATGTCGGTCGCAGAAACTAGTGCGCTTGTTGTTGAACCGTTCACTATTGCTTTAGACACCGAGAGTTCGCAATTGAAGTTTGCGCATGCCAGCCAACCATCGCTCGTGTTCGCTGGCTTTTTTGTTGACGAACTGGGCAACTTCTGGGTGGGGCAAAATCATAAAAGTTTCTTGGCGCAACGTCTCAACAACAATTTCGGCGACTTGCTCTGGTTCGAGCACTGCACCAGATGCACGCACAACATTGCCGTTGTCGGCAGCCGTTGCTTCGTCTGAGCGCCGCAACATGTTGGTGTTGACTCCTTGTGGGCACAGGCAACTCACTTTGATTCCGCGATTGCCGTAAGTGATTGAGAGCCATTCGGCAAATGCCAACGCTGCATGTTTGGTTAGCGAGTACGGTGCTGAACCGATTGCTGTTAGCAACCCGGCCGCTGATGCGGTGCTGACGAAATAGCCGCGACCAGCCGCAAGCCAGTCGTCAATCAAATATTTGACCGCCCAGCGGTGTGCGTGCACGTTGATATCAAAAGACGTGTTCCAGGTTTCTTCGCTGGTTGTTAAGTCGGTGCCCATCGCCACGCCGGCGTTGGCATAGAACAAGTCGATGAATCCCAGAAATTGCTTTGACTTTGCAACAAGTTCTGCGTTGGCAGCTTCTGTGGATAAATCACACGCCACAGCGAATGCCGAATTGGGGCGTTTGGCGTTGAGTTTTTCGACAACAGTGTTTAGAAGTTTCGCGTCGCGGTCGGCGAGCACGACTCGCGCACCTTGCTTGTGAAACTCTTCGGCTACTGCTTTACCGATGCCGTTTGCGGCACCTGTCACAACGGTGTTTTTATCTTGAAGTTCCACATTGTGATGTTACGCACAAGCACGGGTGAGATGCCATTTGAGAAATTAGTCTGACGACCGTGACACATGCTTCAGGCATGATTCATGTAAATGACGAGGTCTAGTGCGTAGGTCGCACTAGCCTTCGCTTCATTGAACTAATCAGATTCAAGGCAACGAAAGGCGCAACCAAATGACAGATTCACGTGAGACAGCAGTTATTGGCGAAGCACTCAGCGTGATCGACAAGGCGCTTCGCGAAATGTTGCAGCGTGAGCTTGTGTCAACCGGCGAAGTCGCCGACTTGTTGTTAGATGTTCGGTCGCTTCTCACCGCTAGCGCGACAACTTCAACCCCCGAAGCCTAAATTTAAGTTCGCAGTGCGAACTTAAAAAAGTGAAATTGCGAGGTGGGCGAGAAGGCCCATTGCGGTGCCAATGAGAGCGCCAGCGAAAATATCTGTGGCGTGGTGAATGCGCACAGCAACTCGGCTCGTGGCGACGATGACTGCGAAAACAAACCACGCTGTGATTGCGGGCCATGAAGACCATCGTGTGAGAACGACTGCAGCAAAGAAGGCAGAACTCGCGTGCCCGCTAGGAAAACTCGAAGTGCGAGGCTTGCGAATCTTGAATCGCGAATCGCCTTTGACAGTTGGCCGTTCGCGCTTGAAAAATGGCTTGATGCCTTGATTCAAAAGCAGACTCTCGACACCCATCAGAGCCGAAAGAATCAATGCTTGTTTAACGCGTGAAGTGTCGGCAACCGCGCGAACAATGCCAACGATGTGCCACAAGATGCCAAAGTCGCCGAGTGCGGTCGCCGTTGTAAACAACCAAATTGTTGGTTTGAAGTTTCGTGTGGGTTCAAGAAGGCGATCGAACCAGGCATCGAACGCAGCGAGTCGCGAAGATCGAGAATCAGACACGATTGTTAGACCTAGTCACGCTCGAAAGTTGGGTAAATTTTTGGCGCTTCAATTTTCGCAAGTGAATCGTCGCCACCAAACTCGGGGCACCATTGTTTATATGC
>BJFV01000066.1:0-1725 GCA_014190055.1 Actinomycetes bacterium | reverse complement strand
GGTTCGTTGCCAAGCAAAAGTTCGAGCACACGGTGAACGAAGTTGCCCTTGACTAAATGTATTTGCGGTGGTTGCGGAAGTTTTTCGATCGAGGCAAATCGAAACTGCAACGGACAAGTTCTGAAGTTGCTGATACGCGAAGGCGACAGCGTCACTGGTGTTTGATAGACGGCAGAAGTCACGGCATTGACAATCTAGGCACTAGGTGTTCGGCGAAGTGAGACCATCGACTTCACGAATGAGTTCGGCGAGTCGCTCAGGTTGTTGCATAGGTCCAAAATGGCCGAGGTCTTGCCACTCAACAAAATGCGAATCAGCGATTTGTTCGGCGATGTTCGCAGCGAACCCCGAAGGCTGACCCGGATGTTGGGCCCCGCTGACAATCCAAGTTGGTACTTGCAAGTCTTTGAGTTGATCCCAGGTCTCGTGGATCGCACCCATCTCAAAATTTCGAGCCTCGTGTTCGGGCGCGCACTTGAGTTCGATGTGATCTGATACATCTCTGAAGCCATAGTCAACAAACGCATGCAATGCCCGCGGATCAAACGCATTCATTGGTGGCTTCGATGCGTAGTTGGCGAATGCGTCGGCGCGAGTTGCAAAAGTTTTTCGTCGACGTCGAGCACCTTCGACGAGCGGACTAGGAGCATTATTTTTTGACGCAATTTCGCGAATTGCACTTGGAAAGATGATCGGCTCGTAGAGAATCAACGCGCGAAAGAGTTTCGGTTCGACAAGTGCCGCCATTACAAGAGCAGCACCACCCATTGAGTGACCAACCGCAATAGTTGGTTCAGAGATGCTCTTGGCCATCGCCAACGCATCGTCGCCGTAACCTTGCCAAGCCACCGGCCAGTCTGAACTGACTGCCGAGTCGCCATGGCCACGCAAGTCGAACGATACGCAACCATAATCGGCGACCAGTGTCGCAATCACGGGATCAAAACATCGCCCGTGAAATCCGTTGGCGTGCGAAAAAAGAATGCTTGTTGCAGATGCACTTGAATCGACGACGTATTTATATGCGCTTAGTTGCACATTGTCAGATGAACTAACCGAAAACTTGAGAATTTGCACGCTATTGCATTGTGGCAGGTCGGCGCACTACCTTAGGCAAATGGCATCACGCAAAAAATCAAAAGGCAAGAAAGCAAACAAAAAACGCGCGAAAAAGAGCGCTAAAAAAGCTGTCAAAAAGAAGCCTGGCAAGAAAAAGGCCGCCAAGAAAAAGGCCGCCAAGAAAAAAGTCGCGAAGAAGTCCGCGAAGAAGAGCGTCAAGAAGTCTGGCAAGAAGAAAACTGCCAAGAAAAAAGTCGCGAAAAAAGTCGCAAAGAAATCTGCGAAAAAGAAACCCGCGAAAAAGTCGACACCAGGCTTGAAAGTTGGCGACGTCGCCAGCATCGTGCGCGATAATGCACGCAAACAGCCGAACGCAGTCGCTCTTGTTTTGGGCGACCGCACACTCACTTGGTCGCAACTTTTGTCGCGCTCGGCGCAAGTGGCACAGGGTTTACGTCGTGCTGGCGTTAAGCCGCAAGATCGCGTGGCGTTTTTAGATAAAAACGGCATCGAGCATTTCGAAGTGTTTTATGGTTGCGCGTTGCTTAACGCAGTGAGTGTTGATGTCAACTGGCGCCTTGCCGCACCAGAAGTTGCCTACATCGTCAATGACTCTGAGGCAGAAGTCTTAATCGTCGGCCAAGAGTTCGTCGCAATCTTGGATGC
>BJFV01000065.1 GCA_014190055.1 Actinomycetes bacterium | reverse complement strand
GTGCCAAGTTGCAACCCGCACCCACCGCAACGCCACGAACCTTGGCGATCGTCGGTTGAGGCAGACGTTGCAACGCGATGCAGGCATCGTTGACTCGCCTCATCGCCGCCAAGTGATGAACTTGGTTCTGCGCACCCGCACCAGCGCCACTAGCGGCGGCATTGCCACCTCGACCGCTTAAATCTGCACCCGAACAAAAATCGTTGCCAGCACCCGTTACAACAACGACTCGATCGTCGGCACGCGACGCAATTTCACGAAAAATCTCAGCCAAGCCATCCCACATTGCCGAATTAATCGCATTTTTCTTCTCCGGCTGATTAATCGTCACCGTAACAACAGAATTTTCGCGAAAAACCTGCAGAGTTTCCATTGCATAGACGATACTTGCCATATGGGATTCAACCCGACCCGCAAACGCAACACCCGCCCAATCGATTATCTAATCGTCGCCAGCGCAATGCTCGCAATCGCTGCTCTCGTGATCTGGGCATTCTTCGGCTAACTATTCTCGGCTAACGAAACATCTGATCAAATGTCAAAATCAATTTGGAACGGTCTCTACGGCAACGTCGAAGTGCGCCGTGTTCAACCCTATGAAGCACTCAAAAGTTACATCTGCCCAGGCTGCAACCAAGAAATTGCCAAAGGTACAGGTCATTACGTTTGTGTGCCATCCGAAGCGCCAGACTTGCGTCGACACTGGCACTATGCCTGCTGGGATCGCCGTACCGCAAGTTAAAAAGCATCGCGCACAATTTCAATTTTCACGCCCATAACAGACGCGACATCAAAACGCACAGCACTGTAATTAATTGACTGTTTAGCCAAAAACTTTTTTGCTGCACTGCGCAGTTTTTTCTGCTTTGCTGGCGTTACCGACTCGAGCGCCGAGCCAAAATAATTTGATGCTCGTGCCCGCACTTCGACAACAACAATTGTCTTGACACGAGCCTCTTGCAAAACAGCCACAATGTCGAGTTCGCCTTCACGACAGTGCCAATTTCGAGCAATAATCTCGTAGCCATCTCGCTGATAAGTGCTTGCAACTAAATCTTCTGCCCATCGGGCTCGCGCCATGCGCACAACCGCGCGCTCGTGCGCAGTCAAACCACCGCGGTTTACGCGTCTTGAGGCGGCAGTTCTTCGATGTTCAGGTCTTTGAAACTCATCACTCGCACCTTCGGCACGAACCGGCTCTTGCGGTATAGATCCCACACCCATGCGTCGCTAAGCGTCACCTCAAGTAGCGGTCGCACACCTTCGGCCACGACCTTTACATCGACATTGTTGGCCAGATAAAACCGGCGATCTGTTTCGACTGCGAACTTAAATAGTTTTACGACGTCAGAATATTCTTGAGCCAATTGCAATTCACGCTCGGCCTCGAATTGTTCGAGATCGTCAGTGTTCAATGTGGATGCCGACTAAATCGACTGGCAGAAAAACAACGAAATTTATTGGTCTTCGCGAAGTTCGCGAACTTTGGCCGACTTACCAGTTCGCTCGCGCAAGTAGTTGAGTTTCGCACGACGCACATCGCCACGCTTGACCACTTCGAGTTTTGCAACCGATGGGCTATGCATTGGAAAAGTTCGCTCGACACCAACGCCGTAACTGAGTTTTCGCACTGTGTAACTCTCGGCGACACCTGATCCGTAAACCGAAATTACGTTGCCTTGAAAAATCTGAACTCGCTCTTTGCCGCTTTCAACGACGCGAACATGAACTTTCACTTCATCGCCGGGACCGACCTTTGGAATGTCAGTGCGAAGAGTTTGCTTATCGACGATGTCTGTTGGTTTCATAGAGGTCTTTCAGGATACGGCACACAAGGGAACTCTTCCAACAGCCTCTTTTCGACGCTGCTCAAGCCACCACGGCGTTCTATGAGGTCAGGACGAGATCGCACGGTGCGATGCAACGCTTGCGCACGCCTCCAGCGCTCAATCTTGGCGTGATCGCCGTTGCGTAAAACCTCAGGCACTTCCCATCCGCGAAACTCTGCTGGTCGTGTGTAGTGCGGCTCTTCAAGCATTCGCGATACACCAAAACTTTCTGAAACAGGCGAAGCTTCGTTGCCCATTGCGCCTGGCAACAATCGCGCAGTTGCTTCGATCACCAGACATGCCGCAACTTCGCCGCCACTCAAAACAACATCGCCAATCGAAATTTCACCATCAATCAAGTGTTCGACCACGCGATGGTCGACACCCTCGTAGCGACCACACAACAAACTAAAACCCGCAGACTTGCTCAATTGGTCAGCAAACTCTTGGTCAAAACTGCGCCCGCCTGGCGAAAGCAAAAACAACGGCCGCTGTGGTTGCACCGCTTCGACCGCGGCAAAAATTGGTTCGGGGCGAAACAACATGCCCGCGCCACCTCCGTAAAGTGCATCGTCGACGCGACGCGATTCATCGCCATAGTCGCGCAAGTCGTGACAACGCAGATCAACGATCGACTCTTCACGTGCACGCCCCAACAAACTTTCATTGCAAAAGTCGTCGACAAGTTTCGGAAAAATCGAAAATACATCAATGCGAAAAGCCGAATTTGTGCTCACTCTTCACCTTCGTTCAAATCAAATAATCCTTCAGGTGGATCAATTGTGATGCGCTCTTTGGTTCGACTGACGACAAAAACTATCGGCACTAGTGCGCCTGACTCGAGCTCAAGCAAGGCGTGTGCTGGGTTGTCGACAACCGCGACGCAGCGACCGTGATTTACACCAGAGACATCTTCTACTTCGGCACCGATTAGTTCGTGCACCCACATCACACTTGAGTCTTCTATCGGCTCGCCAAAAACATCGTTTTTGCAGAGTCGCTCGGCCAAATTGCGATCATCAATACCGGCAAAGTGCATCAACCAAGTCGTCGACTGACTCGGGCTCGCCTTGCCAGAAGACAATTGACCGCGCGCGCTCGTGACGGTCATCCATTCGTTTTGAATAAATAGTTTCGCGCCAGGTCGAGTGCGCTCTGGTCGGTCAGTGAAAAAAGAGACGTATACGTCGCCTTTGACACCGTGCGGTCGCGTTACGCGACCAACGTGCAACAAACCCTGTGGAGTCTGGGCGTCAGTCGTCGAGAAAGTCGACATCGACTTCGGCATTATCGCGCGATGCCGCAGCACGCACGACTGCGCGAATGCTCTGCGCTGTGCGACCACGACGGCCAATTACTCGACCGAGGTCACCTTCGGCGACGCGAACTTCAAGAATGATTTTGCCCTCGTCTTCAATTGATTCGATCTTCACCGCATCTGGCGTATCGACAATCGACTTGACGATGTGCGTCAATACTGAAGAAGCAGTTGGCGCGAGAGTTGCGTTTGCTGTCTGTGCGTCAGACATTATTTCGCAGGCTTCTTGGTCGCTTGAAACTCAGCCCATGTTCCGGCGATCTCGAGCAACTTGCGAACACGCTCTGTTGGCAGAGCACCTTTTTGCAACCACGAAATCACGCGCGCGCTATCGACTTTGAGTGCCGATGGCTCTTGTTGTGGCTGATAAGTGCCGAGGATTTCAAGAAAGTTTGTATCGCGCGCTGAACGAGTGTCGGCGGCAACGATTCGATAGTGAGGTCTCTTGGTTTTACCCACACGAGAGAGACGCAATTTTACTGACATGGATTTCCGATCTTTAAGCCAAATGGTTCAAACGAACCGACTTGTCAGGCTATCGCGGCCCTAGGCGAGAGCCCAACGCCGCCGCCAAGTCGTCAGGCATACCCGCGCTCTTTGCGCCCTTGCCTCGCTTGCCGCCAAGCATGCCCTTGCCGCCCATCTGCTTCATCATTTTCTTCATTTCGCTGAATTGCTTCACCAGCCGATTTACATCGGCAACAGTTGTGCCCGAGCCTTTCGAGATGCGAATACGCCGCGAGCCATCGATCATTTCAGGTCTCGCCCGCTCTTGGGGCGTCATTGAATAAATAATTGCTTCCGTGCGCTTGACTTGATCATCAGGAATCTCAGCGTTCTTCATTTCTTTAGGTATTCCAGGCATCATGCCCATCACGCCTTGCAGTGAGCCCATTTTTTTGAGTTGTTGCAACTGTTCGAGAAAATCTTCGAGCGTGAACTCGCCTTCCAACATTTTTGCCGCAGTTGCCTCGGCTTTTTCTTTTTCAAAAACTTTTTCAGCCTGCTCAATGAGCGTGAGCATGTCGCCCATGCCAAGAATGCGACTCGCCATTCGGTCTGGGTGAAACTGCTCGAAAGCATCTAGTTTTTCGCCGGTCGAGGCAAACGCAATCGGCTTGCCTAAAACTTGCTTCACTGACAGCGCGGCACCACCGCGTGCATCACCGTCAAGTTTCGACAAAATCACGCCATCGATCGACAGTGTCTCGTCAAAAGATTTAGCCACCGTCACAGCGTCTTGACCAGTCATTGCATCAATAACTAGAAACGTAAATTTCGGTTGCACGGCTTCAGAAATATCTTTGACCTGTTGCATCATCTCGGCGTCAATCGCCAATCGGCCCGCAGTGTCGACAATCAAAACATCTTTACCAAGGCGTTGTGCTTCGGCTAAACCAAGTCTCGCTGTGGCTACAGGGTCGCCTGGTTCAGAAAACACAGGGACATTTATTTGCGCACCCAACACTCGCAACTGTTCGACTGCGGCTGGTCGTTGCAAGTCGGCACCAACAAGCATCGGCTGTCGTCCTTGAGACTTAAACCAACTTGCAAGTTTGGCTGCGTTGGTGGTTTTACCAGCACCTTGCAAACCCGCCATCAAAACAACGGTCGGCGGATGCGTTGCGTACGTAATTTTGAGTGTCTCGCCACCCAACATCGCAACAAGTTCGTCGTTGACTATTTTTATTACCTGCTGCCCTGGATTCAACGCAGTCGACGCGGTCGCACCCACCGCATTAGTGCGAATTCGCTCAATAACATCGCGCACAACGCCAACATTGACGTCAGCTTCGAGCAACGCTGTGCGAACTTCAGCCAAGACTTCAACTACATCGCTTTCGGTGAGTCTTCCGCGGTTACGCAGTCCTTTTAGAACACCGCCAAGCCGATCTGAAAGCGTTTCGAACATCGCAGGTCAGGTTAGCGGTGAATTTTTATTCGCAATTTTTAGTCGCAATTTTTACTCAAATAGCGCAGCGACAAACTCGGCTGCGTCAAACTCGACTAAGTCGTCAATCGTTTCGCCAAGCCCGACAAGTTTGACCGGAATCTGCAACTCGGTTTCAATGGCAAACACAATGCCGCCACGTGCTGAGCCGTCAAGTTTCGTCAGTACGACGCCAGTTACTGCTGTCGCTTGAGCAAACTGCTTGGCTTGAGTTAATCCGTTTTGACCAGTCGTTGCATCAATGACCAACAAAACCTCAGTCACCTTGCCGCTGCCTTTGTCTGCGACACGACGCACTTTTGTCAGTTCTTCCATCAAGTTTGTGTTGTTCTGCAATCGACCCGCAGTGTCAGCGAGAACCAAGTCAATTTTCTTTGCCGTCGCTCGTGCTACACCGTCAAATACAACCGAACTCGGGTCGCTGCCTTCGCTACCACGCACAATTTCGGCGCCAGAGCGTTGAGCCCAAGTTTCAAGTTGATCGCCAGCGGCTGCTCGAAATGTGTCGCCAGCCGCCATCAGAACTGTACGACCAAGTTTTCTTTGCTGAGCTGCAAGTTTGCCGATCGTCGTCGTCTTGCCCGCACCATTGACACCGACGACAAGCCAAACATTTGGTGCGTTCAGAGAACTATCAAAATTCAATTCGCGTGCGGTGTTCGAAATTTGAGCGGTCATCTCGGTTTGCAGGGCTAAACGCAAATCACTCGGATTAACTATTTTTTTCGCTTTAACCAAATCACGCAATGGCGACAAAACTCGAGTCGTCGTAGCCACCCCAAGATCAGCAAGTAAGAGCGCCTCTTCGAGTTCGTCCCAAGTTTCTTGAGTAATTGCAGATCTCGTGAGAGCGCTCGTCAATGCACCCGCGAACGACGAACGAACTTTGCCAAGACGATCTCGAACCGACGCCGTCGTATTGACCGTCTCGGTCGCGATTGGCTCGACCACTGGCACTGCTACATCGGGCGTTGCTATATCGTGCGGTTCTGTTGCGACTTTGACAATGTCATTAGGCGCGGCATCAACCGCGGTCGAACGGCGGCGACTGAAAACGACTACTCCGATGCCGAAAACAACTGTCAGCACTGCAAGTGCCAACAAAATAGTTGGTGCCGTTTCGGCAGCAAACCGTGGCGCAAAAATTTCAAGCGCGAGCATAAATTATTTTATGCCGACTGTGCGGTAACGCGCTCCACGACAACACGCGAAGACCCACCAGGTTGCATCGTCACACCCAGCAACGAGTCGCCGGCTTCCATCGTGCGTTTTTGGTGGCTAACAATCAAAAGTTGGGCTTCTTGTCTGAATTCATGCACGAGCGCCAAGAATCGATGCAAGTTCACATCGTCGAGCGCAGCTTCAACTTCGTCCATTACATAAAACGGTGAGGGTCGGCTGCGGAAGACTGCGAACAAATATGCCAA
>BJFV01000064.1 GCA_014190055.1 Actinomycetes bacterium | reverse complement strand
CCAGCAGCCAAGGCATATCGAGAAATAGCAAAGGAGATCAGCGGTGGCCCGTCCAACAGGTCTAGGTAAAGGATTAGACGCCCTTATTCCGGGTCGCGATTCGCGCAAACCCGGTCGTGAGGGCGGCGATAGCGGTGGCGGCACATCCAATAATGGCTCTGGTTTGCGCAATATTGATATCGAAGCGATCGATCCCAACCCAAATCAACCGCGTGTTCACTTTGACGAAGACGCCCTCAAAGAACTGGCTGATTCAATTCGTGTAATTGGTGTATTGCAGCCAATTCTTGTGCGCCCAACACCAGAAAAATCAAAGGCTTTCGAAATAATTGCAGGCGAGCGTCGATGGCGAGCATCAAAGATTGCAAACCTCAAGTTGATTCCGGCGATTGTTCGCGAAACCGATGACTTGTTGTCTGTTGAGCAAGCGCTCGTTGAAAATCTTCATCGTCAAGATTTGACACCGCTAGAAGAAGCCGCTGCCTACAAGCAATTGCTTGACGATTTTTCAATGACGCACGAACAAGTTGCTGAAAAAGTTGGCAAAAGCCGTTCGGTAATCACTAACTCGTTGCGGTTGTTGGCGTTAGCACCATCAATTTTGCAACTTCTTGCCGACGGTCGACTTTCAGGCGGTCACGCCAGGGCGTTGCTTTCTTTAACTGATCGACCAACTCAAGAAAAACTCGCACGTCAATGCGTTGAAGAAAGTTGGACAGTTCGAAATATTGAAGAAGCAGTGCGCCAAAGTTTGGGTCGTGATGTGCGGTCAGTTAAGTCTGACAAAAAATCTGGTGGCACTAGCGATAAAAATTCAAACAATAAAATTCGATCAGTTACTCTTCCACCGCCAGGCATTGTTGAACTCGAAAAATTATTGAGCGAACATCTGGCAACCAATGTTTCGGTTACAGCAGCGAATGGTCGTGGCAAAGTTGTAATTGAATTTGCTGACTTGAACGATCTCGAACGCATCTATCGAGCGATGACTGAAGGCCCCGCTGTCTAAATTTGCGAATTGTGTTACAAAGACTAAGACTCACGATTAAGTTGACGCTAAACCATCAGTTAAGGTTTCTCACAATCTGTGGATAACTCTGTGGACTAACTATGGGGTTATCCCATTTATTTTGTATCTAATTTCACCGATGTGGTTTTAACCCATATAGATAAAGCGTTTGCGAGGTCGTCAGCGAGCACTGCGCTGTGCGGAGTTATGCGTGTAACGGGCCCAAATCCACAGACCACAGCGGGCATTGATGTTTCACGTAAAACCTGCAACCGCATTCCGCTAACAACAGGTTTGAACCATGGCGCCGACCTTTCGATCGTTTCTGCTGCAAGAGTGGCGAAAACATGCGCCGCAACCGAGTGAAAACCTTCGGTTTGGTAGTAGGCGATTTCACAAACTTGTTGATCTCTTGCTTCGATGCCGATGTATATATTCGCAGCGAAGTCGTTGGCAAGTTGAGCATGTCGATGTTGGTCAAGATCATTGATCACGGCAACATTTGAATGTTGGGCACGCAGTCTGTCGGCAAGTTCATTTGTAAGTCGATCAAGCTTGGTGAATTGTCCGATGACAATGCGTAAGTTTTTAAGATCTTGCGGATACTTTGCCGATGTGTGACGCTCGCGCACGATGCCCACACCTGGGCCAGCACCAGAGTTGCGACTTGCGCGGCGTATTGCCTGCAAAGTTTGCGGGCCACAGATGCCGTCTGGCACCAGTCCATAATTCTGTTGAAACTCAGTGATTATTTTCGCGGTAATTTTGCCAAGAAAACCATCGACACGACCACAGTCAAAACCTATTCGCGATAACAACAACTGCAACTGTGCTACATCGTCGCCGCGTAAAAGGGGAGACGTTAGGTATAAAAGTCGATCGCCTAATTCGAATGAAGACTCAACAAGAGTTAGCCAAGTTGTGCGGTCGCAAACACCCGAAACGTGAAGCGAGCGAAGCTCTTGAAATTTGGTGACCGCAATTCGTGTCTCATCACAAAACTGGTTGATTGAAACACGAGATAAATCAAGCAAACCAGCACCACTGAGTCGGCGCTGAAGATCACCTACAGCGTCGTGGCTATCGCCGAGCGCTAATTCTTTTTCGGGATAAATTCTGCGATCTCCGCAAGCAATTGAGTTTTACCTTTTGCGCCAACCATCTTCTTTTTCATTTCACCATTGTTGAAAACCAACAGTGTCGGAATACTCATCACACCAAATCGTTGTGCGATGTCACCGTAATCATCGACGTTGAGTTTGGCAATAGTCACGACACCGGCCTGCTCTTTGGCAATTTCTGTAAGTACTGGCGCAATTGCCTTGCACGGCCCGCACCATTCGGCCCAAAAGTCAACAACAATTGGTGTTGTTGCAGATTTAACTGTTTCGTCAAAGTTCGCACTAGTAAGAGTGATGATGCCGTCAGCCATTACAAAACCTTTCGTTAAGTCGCGTTATCACGCGAGCCCTTTTAGGTTACTAGTTGTGAGTTATTTAGTGCTGTGACTCAAGCCAACGTTCACAGTCGATCGCAGCCATGCATCCCGAACCAGCAGCAGTAATTGCTTGTCGGTATGTGTGGTCTTGTACGTCGCCACAAGCGAAAACTCCGGCGATGTTCGTATACGAAGAACCAGGCTTAGTTTTCAAATATCCGCTGTCTTCCATATCGAGAATGCCTTTGAATAAATCAGTGTTCGGACGATGACCGATGGCTACAAAAAGGCCCGTCACGTCAAGCTTTGACTTTTCACCAGTCACCGTGTCGATAAGGCCCACGCCCGAGAGTTTCTCTTGACCAAACAATTCGGTGACTTGCGAATTCCATCTGATTTCAATTTTCGGATTATTCATTGCCCGCTGTTGCATGATTTTCGAGGCCCGCAAGACGTCTCGTCGCACAACCAAAGTAACTTTCGTGGCAAATTTGGTTAGAAAAGTGGCTTCTTCGATCGCCGAGTCGCCACCGCCAACGACGATGATTTCTTGGCCCTTGAAAAAGAAACCGTCACAAGTCGCACACGATGAGAGCCCATGGCCGTAAAAGCGCTTTTCGTTTTCGAGACCCAGCATCAATGACTGAGCGCCAGTGCTGACGATCACTGATTTGGCTTGGTGCAATTCGTCGCGCACCCAAACCTTGAATGGTCTGGCTGAAAAATCGACTTTTGTAACTTTCTCAGTGATGAAAGTTGTATTGAAACGTGCAGCTTGCTCACGAAACTTAAGCATCAACTCTGGACCCATGACACCTTCGGGAAACCCAGGATAATTTTCAACATCGGTGGTCAACATCAGTTGGCCGCCGGGCTGATCAGATGTACTTGACGGTTCACCTTCGATCACAAGTGGCGCCAAGTTTGCACGTGCTGTGTAAATTGCCGCTGTTAAACCGGCGGGGCCCGAACCGATGATGATTACTTCGTGGATGTTGGTAGACGACATTAATTAACCTCGCGTTTTAGTTTTGCTTGCTCGGATAGCGCCGGCGCATTAGCCATGCACCAATCACCACGAAAACAAACGACAATATGAAATATGAAATCCAGACAGCGTCTTGACGAGTTAGCCAAATATCGAGCAGTTCGTTAAGGGCACGTGAAATTCCGATTAGGGCTAGAACGATGATGGTGATCGTGGCGACCACCGCAATCACACCAAAAACAACGAGCCTCACCAAGTTGGCGATTGGTCGAGTTGTTTTGTCGCTGATGAAATCAACCCAACGATCGATTGCTTCGACTGTTTTTCTCGCCCACCTTGGATCGGTGAAAGGATTAGAAATCACACTTTCAGACTAACGCTAAAAATTTTATTGACTATGCGGCGTTAAATGAAATGTCTTGAATTACTCCTTGGTAAGGGTTTTTTGCACTGCATTGCACGCTCTTGCCAACTTCACGTAGTACGAGCAAAACAAATTGAGCTTCACTTGGCACAACGAATTGAGCAATGCCACGACGAGTGTTGTAGTCGGCGCCAGCGCGAGGCCCCCATTGCTCTAGGCGGCTCGGTGCAGCACCATTTGCAGTGTAAATCTCAAGTGACCAAGGTCCATTTTTCATACCGACTTGCAGCACACCAGTCGAGGCGCGCGATAATTCGATCAACACACCGACGTATTCTTTCGTGCCAAAGAATTGGTTGGCATAACAATCAGTAGTCCATGCAGTTTTTGAATTACTGTCACGAAGAGCCCAAATTTGCGCCTCGTTTTCTTGTGCGTCGTCACCGTTTGGGTCAAAACTGACCATTCGTGAAATTGTCACCGGTGATTGATCAACGACGACGTTCTCAGCGACTGCTGTTTCAAGTTGTTGTGGTGAATTAGATCGAGTTGCAACCCCAAGAACGGCGACACTCATTGCCAAAGCAATCATTCCCAAAATTTTTGTGCTTGGCGGAAGTGAAAAAAACCATCCACCCGCGCCTTGCGTACGAGTGACTCTCAAATTTTTCGGTGGTGTTGCATTAACTGCTGTTTCAAGAATTGGCTGACCAGGTATGCGAGCAACTGACGACTCGTCGCTAGTCATTGCTCGCCTGAGCGGTTTTGGTGGCGTCGCCCCACTTGGTGGTGTCATTGATGTAGTGAAGTCGTTTTGTGCACTCAGCGCCTGCATCAACGCAACACGGGTTTCTTCACCTGTTGCGTATCGATGATCAGGATTTCGTGCCAATAATTTATGAATTACGCGTACAAGTTGTGGCGCAAGCGATGGCCGCAAGTGCGCCAAATCTGTTGGTTCGCGTTGCAGTCGAGCCAATGCAGTGTCGGCGTCGGTTTCACCCAAAAACGGCACTCGACCCGCAAGACACTCATATAACACGAGTCCCAAACCGTAAAGATCGGCACGACCATCAAGTGGTTTACCACGCACTTGTTCGGGCGAAAGATATTTTGCGGTGCCCATCATGATGTTGTCATGGGTCAGGTCTTCACCAGATGCGACAAGTGCTTTGGCGATTCCAAAATCAGCAAGCAAAAATTTACCGTCGGGCGTCAACAAAATGTTTCCTGGTTTGACATCACGATGCACGAGTCCGGCACGATGTGCTACATCGAGCGCTGCTGACATTGCGGCACCCATATGAATGGTCAACAATGGTCCGAGGCGTTTGCGACGATCTAAAAGTTCACGAAGAGATTTTCCTTGAACATATTGCATGACCACCGCTTGTCGGCCATCGTCTTCAACGGTGTCGTACACGGCGACAATGTTTGGGTGACTTAAACCAGCGCAAACAATCGCTTCGCGTCGAAATCTCTCGGCGACAACAGGGTCACTAACCAATTGTGGTTTCAAGAGTTTGACGGCAACTTGCCGGTTCAAAAATGTGTCAAAACCCAGCCAAACTTCGGCCATTCCACCGCGGGCAATTTGTCGATCGAGCCTGTATCGACCGCCTAAAAGGCGCTTCGGATCATCGACTGGTTGGACTTGTTCAAGGCTCATCTGTGAACTTTGACGCTAGTTCTGCGCGCCCATCGAAATGGGGAATGTCAGCGTGCGAAATTTATTTCGACAGCGACTCGCTAATTGTTCGACGCGTTATTTGACGTGAAAAGTTACGCCCATAGTGCCGACGCCAGTGTGAGAACCGATTACTGAACCCACCTCGCCAACAATGATTTCACCCGAGTAGACGCTCTTGAGTTGTTCAAGAAACATGTCGAGGTCACTGCACTGGGCATGCAAGACGGCCAAATTAGTGATTGGACCAGCTGATTTAACCTTTTCAATTAGCAGAGCCAAGGCCTTGCTGCGGGTGCGCTCTTTGCCACCCTCCATAATTTTGCCTTCCCGCACCTCAATAATTGGTTTGATCGCCAACGCGGATGCAAAAAATGCCTTCGCACCGCTAACTCGACCACCTTTCTTGAGGTTCTCGAGCGTGTCGAGTGCACCAAAAACGCGTGTCCGACCAGCCCACTCATTGGTTTTGCGTGCCAATTCGTCAAGGGTGATTTGAGGATTATCAATCAGCATCTGTGCAGCCACAAGCACATTGATGCCTTCGCCCATGCTGGCTGAGCAACTATCAACAAACTGAATCGGAATATTCACACCCGATTCTTTTGCTCCAGTTTCTGCAGACTGAATAGTGGCCGAAAGTTCACGCGAAAGACCGATCATCAAGATGCCTGTTGCGCCATCGGCAGCGAGTTTCTTGAATGCCTCGGCAAATTTGCCGGGCGAAGGTGCCGCAGTCTGAGGTAGAACGGGTGACTCTGCGCAACGCTTCCAGAATTCGGATGTCGTCAGGCTGATTCGGTCAGTGAATTCTTGGTCGCCAATACTAAAAGTGAGGGGAACGATGGTGATGTTGTGTTTTTTTGCCAGCGATTCTGGGAGGTCGCAGGCTGAGTCGGTAACTATGCGGATGGTCATGGTTTTGAGCGTAGTACAGGATGGTTCTTGCTGATTTTTTTGCGATATTTTCGGCGAATATGAGCGACCCACCACGTGGCTAACAACAGCAAACCAACACCAGTTACAACTTGTCCAAGACCGGCGAGTGCATTCACTCTTGCCGATACCTCGATTTT
>BJFV01000063.1 GCA_014190055.1 Actinomycetes bacterium | reverse complement strand
GTTCTGAATTTCGAATTACATAATAAGAATGAAGGTGGTGTTTCGAGTGCGAAACGACCACACCGACATTTGCGAGCAAAGCCGCGGCCTCAAGGTATCTACGCGAAGCCTGAGGGAGGGCCAACTTCTTTTGCAAGCAATCAAATAGTGAGAGGGCTATTTTTGCGACATACGCCGAATGCTCGGGGCGATCATCGCAACGGTCAGCAAGTTGTTTGACGCTGAGCAGTGCTGGGTCTATGTCTTCAGGGTTGTTGAGTAGTTTCTCGCGAGCAAGAGTGTCAAAAAGGACGCCTTCTCGCAATGCATAGTCAGAGTAGGTGAACTTAGCTACATCAAATGACAGTGCGATACCTTCCAAAATCACGGCTCCAGCCAGAATGATGTCAGCACGCGATGAGTCGAGGCCAAAGATCTGCGCTCGCTCTTTGACGGTCGGGGCGTCTGCCAATAAATCCAACATCTTCGTCACATCTTTAGCGCTGAATTCGTAACGGTTGAACGATTTCGGTTCTGGTTCGTTGTTGAGCTTTCGAATCAGTTTGGCAACTGCTTCGACCGAACCTGATGAGCCGACGGCTATTTCAAAGCCGAGTTCGAGAACTTCTGGCTTGATAGTCGCCAGCATTGATCGCACGAACTTTCGACAACTACTGAGAGCACTTGGGTGAAGTGCATCTGTACTGAAAAATCTGTCGGTTAGACGAACTGCGCCAAGTTTAAAACTGCGAGCCAGCAATATTTCATCACCCGCAGCGACCACCAACTCTGTAGAGCCACCACCGATATCGCATAGCAACATTGGTTGTTCGCCAACAGCGACTGCATATCTGGCGCCAAGGTGAATGAGTCGTGCTTCTTCGACGCCTGAAATCACTTCGACTTCAATATCGGCTTCTTTACGCGCACGCTTTATAAATTCGTTGCGATTTTTGGCCTCTCGAACTGCGCTTGTTGCAACAGCGCGCAGTTTTGCACCATGCACATCGGCGACGGCTCGCATTCGTTTCAACGAAGCGATTCCTCGCTCGATTGCTTCTGGTTCGAGTTGCTTCATGTCGCCGGCACCGTGGCCAAGTCGAATTACTTCTTTTTCGCTGGTAATCACTTCAAAGCCTGTTTCGACTGGCTTGGCTACGACTAAGTGAAAACTGTTTGTCCCAATATCAAGTGCGGCAATAACTGCTTCTGATTCTGAGCCCACAAATGCACATCTTAGAACGCGATGGTTCGACGGTAGGATTTAACGACTAATCGAAGGAGACGTCATGACTAATTACGCAGAAGCAACAACTTTGAACGAGCCACCGCGTGGTCATGCGCGTATCGTTTATCTCGGCCCAGCGTCACCTCATTGGGAGGTCTACGGCGATTATGGCGACCAAAACATGCTTGAAGAATTTCGCGCACGCACTCTCGCTCGACTCATTCTTTTGCCGCGCAACGACCCACAATTTCGTCGCAATCAAGAGCGAGTCAATAAAGACGCCGAGCGCGAACGCATCAGCATCGAATGGGAGCTCGGGTATGCAAATGCTGCCGAAGCCCCTGCTGCGGCACCAGCGGCAACACCTGCCGAATAGGCGCGATTTTCAATCTGCATTTTTATGCGACCAAAAATGTCGCTGAAGTGAAGTTCAAGTGACATTTTGGCGAAATCGCTTTTTGACGAACGTACGGGAACAAACAGATTCGTACGATGAAAGTCAGGTGCAGAACTACATCAATCGCGAATTGAGTTGGCTCGACTTTAACGATCGTGTTCTAACTCTGGCAGGCGACGAAAAAGTTCCGCTGCTAGAGCGCTGTCGCTATTTGGCAATTTGTTCGTCAAATCTTGATGAGTTTTATCAAATCAGAGTTGCTGCGCTTAAAGATCAAATCGCCGGTGAAGTTCATACGCCAACAGCAGACGGAATGACACCGCAAGAACAACTGACTGAAATTACAAAACGAACCCAAGACTTTGTCAATAGGCAACACAAGGTCTGGGCAGATGAGTTGTTACCAAGACTCAAGAAATCCGATGTCTTGGTCGTCAAGTGGGCAGAACTGGGCGAGAGCGAACGAACAAAACTTTCAGACGACTTTGATCGCAGAATATTTCCAGTTTTGACACCCTTGGTTGTCGACCCGGCTCACCCGTTTCCTTACATTTCAAATCTTGCACTTAACTTGGCAGTCGTTGCCCGTGATCCACAATCAGGAGAGCAGCGATTTGCAAGGCTGAAAATTCCGAAGAACATCTCTCGTTTTATGAAGGTAGGCAGCGGCAACAAATTTGTCCTGCTTGAAGAAGTTGTTTCGGCTAATTTGCCACGGCTGTTTCAGGGCATGGTCATCGAGCAGTGTTTTGTCTTTCGAGTTACGCGCAACGCCGACTTATCTCTTGACGATGAAGATGCCGAAGACCTGTTAGCAGCCGTAGAAATGGAACTACGTCGTCGTCGTTTTGGTCGTGCCGTTCGACTTGAAATACCAATGGGCACTGCTCAAGAAACAGTTGACTTGATGTGCGAAGAACTCGAACTAGACGCCGAAGACATCACGTACCACACAGACCTAATTGAAATGACTGCTTTAAATCAATTGGCGTCACTTGATTTACCCACTTTGAGATTTAAACCCTGGCCGCCGCTTACTGCAGGCAGATTGTTGGCTGCCGAATTTAATGGTCACAGTATTTTTCAGGTCATTCGCGAGAGACAATTGTTGGTACACCATCCTCACGAGTCGTTTGCCTCTTCGGTTGAGTCGTTCGTGGCACAAGCTGCAAGTGACCCAAAGGTTCATTCAATAAAAATGACTCTTTATCGAACCTCAGGTGACTCGGCGATCGCAAAGCATCTAGTGCGTGCCGCCGAATCAGGTAAGCAAGTTGCTGTTGTTCTTGAGATTAAGGCGCGCTTTGACGAAGCTCGAAATATTGCGTGGGCCAAAGAACTTGAGTTTGCGGGTGTCCACGTTACTTATGGCATTGTCGGTTTAAAGACGCACTCAAAGTGCATCTTGGTGGTTCGCGAAGACAGCGACCAGATGAGACGATATGTGCACATCGGCACCGGAAATTACAACTCGGTGACTGCAAGGGTTTATGAAGACATCGGTTTTTTCACCTGTGAAGAACAAATTGGCTCGGACGCAACAGAACTTTTCAACTATTTAACTGGGTATGCCAAAGAGCCAGATTATTTGCGATTGTTTGTCGCGCCACATCAACTTCGTCCACGAATTCTCGAGCTGATTCATCGCGAGGCATCATTCAAGGACAAAGGACAGATAACACTCAAACTGAATTCGATATCTGACCCGTCAATAATTGATGCGCTCTATGCAGCGAGCAATGCTGGCGTGAAGATAGACCTAATTGTTAGAGGCATATGTTGTTTGCGCGCCGGGGTGCCGGGCATGTCCGAGAACATTCGAGTTCGGTCAATACTTGGTCGATACCTTGAGCACTCACGTATATATAGGTTCGAGCACGGGCTAGAAGATGAGTCTCCGTTGCACTTGATTGGTTCAGCAGATTTGATGGGGCGCAATCTTGACGGACGAGTTGAGGTATTAGTACCCCTCACGCACCCAAAACATCGTGCATGGCTAGATAAAGTTCTCAGTTTTTTGAATGCAGAAGATGTCGTTCACTTCAAACTCGGTAGCGACGATAAGTGGGTTGAACATAATTCGGGTGCTGAATTCGGAGACGCTCAACAACGTTTGCACGAGTGGGTTGTTGCGACTCAAGTTCGCTGACCTAAAAATCTGTTCACCGTCGCGTCACTCGTTTGACAACTAAAGTTCACTTTTGACGGGCTACCGTTAAGGGCAGTCGTAGTTTGTAGTCGAGTAGGGAAAGGTGCCAGAAATGGACGAAATTCGCAAGAATTTTCATAATGACCTTGAGTCTGTGCGTGCCGAAGTTATTCGACTTGGCGCATCTTTGACCGAGTCAATTCCTCGCGCTACAGCGGTTTTGCTGAGTGGCGACCTTGAAGGCGCCGACTACTTAGTTCAAGCCGACGACGAGTTTGACGGTCGAAGTGCCGAACTTGAGGTTTCGTGTTTTGAAATTTTGGCATTGCAGGCTCCGGTTGCCGCTGACTTACGGCAGATAGTTGCAATCATCAAAATTGCCGGAGAGCTTGAGCGTTCGGCAGATCTTGTTGTCAATATTTGCAAGGCAGCGCGTCGTATATATGGTCACGATATTGATCCGATGTTGCGCGGCGTGATTTCAAAAATGAGCGAGCAGGCACAAAAGCTGTTTGCTGCGACCATGGAGGCTTTTGAAGAGAGCGATTCAGCGAAAGCATCGGCAATCGACGATATGGACTCATACCTCGACAGTTTGCATCGTCAATTTATTCAGCAAATTTTTGAGTCTCATTCAAAGTCAAAGATTGACCTGCAGGTTGCCGTTCAACTTGCGGTAGTTGCCCGTTTTTATGAGCGCATTGGCGACCATGCCGTAAACGTGAGCGAGAGAACACGATTCATCGTCTCAGGTTGGGTGCGTGAGCGTGGTGGCATCGATCGCTATAAGGCTCGCGTCGGCGATCGAACAGGTGAGATTTTTATTCCACGAACCGAAAGTTAAGTTCAGAGACCCATTGTGGACTTGATTTTTTTCTTGTCTGGCGCATCAGTAACTGCAGTATTCGCATATTTGATCTCGAAGCGCTCGTCAAAAAACTTGAGTGCGGCAATTAGAAGTGAGTCGAAAGTAAATACAACCCGCTCTGAAGATCAGCTCGAGAGTTTGGTTGAAGCTCTTGATCTATTGCCGATAGGCGTTGTAATCGTCGATTCAAAAACTGGACGCAGATTGCGCAATAACGCAGCAGCTGCGATGACTGGTGTGCGATATGTAGATATTTTGGTCGATCAGGCAGTCGACGAAATGCTTGAAACAATATTGGCGACAAAGTCAAGTGAGCGCATTCTTGAAGCTGTGGCTGGCACGACTCGATATTTTAAGATTCGTGGTCAAGCAATCGACCAACAAAAAGCAATTGTGACTATTGAAGACATCACTGAAAAATCAAGAATCGATACTGTGCAGACAGACTTTGTTGCCAACTTAAGCCATGAGCTCAAGACACCAATTGGTGCCGTCGCGGCACTTGCAGACTCGCTAAATGGAGAGACAGAAACCGAAGTTGTGTGGCGACTAGCCGAGCGAATTGTCACTGAATCTCACCGAATGTCGCGCATTGTCGATGACCTATTAGATCTATCGAGAGTTGAATTCGGCGGAACCGAAGAGTGGTCCGAAGTCGATCTTGGCTCAGTTCTAGTTGAGGTTGTTGGCACCAACCAACATGCGGCCAAGCGTCAAGGTTTGGGTTTGTCACTAACTGGATCGGCAGAACTGTTGGTGCGGGGCGATCGTGCCCAACTGGTTTCGGTATTTTCAAATCTCGTCGATAATGCGATCAAATACAGCGAGGCCGGTGGCGTAGTTCTGGTCGAAGGAATGAATCAAGGTGATGAAGTCGTAGTAACCGTTACTGATCACGGCATTGGTATCGCCGAGCGTGACCAGAAGCGAATTTTTGAGCGTTTCTATCGAGTTGACAAAGCGCGAAGTCGGGCGACAGGTGGCACCGGTTTGGGTTTATCGATCGTGCGACACATTGTTCTAGAACATGGCGGATCAATAGATGTGCGGTCCGAAGAAGGCATTGGCTCAACTTTTATGGTTCGTTTACCGCGCGTGATGCAACAAACCAAAGAACCAGTTTCGGGCGAAACAAGAGCAATGGCGTGAGTGTGAATAATTCACTTCCTACGATTTTGGTAGTTGACGACGAAGAATCATTCATTGAGGCACTTCAAGTTGGTTTAAAGCGCGAAGGTTTTCGAATCGAAATAGCCCGCGATGGCGCAGAAGCACTAGCAGTTTTTGATGCTGTGAAACCAGACGCTGTTCTTTTGGATGTGATGCTGCCGAAAGTAAGTGGCACAGATGTCTGTCGCGAGATTCGCAAGAAAAGTTCAGTTCCAATCATTATGGTTTCAGCGAAAGGTGCAGAAATTGATACTGTCGTCGGGCTCGAAGTCGGCGCGGATGACTACATCGTTAAGCCATACCGACTTCGTGAACTTGTTGCGAGATTGCGCGCCGCACTTCGTCGAGGTGAGTTGTCGAAATCTGACAGCGACTTGACAGGCGTCGGTACAGTCGCCATCGGCGCAGTTTCAATCGATCCTGAACAACACATTGTCACTATTCGTGGAGAAATTACAAAGTTGCCACTTAAAGAGTTCGAGTTGCTTTATATGTTGATGGCAAATGCTGGCCGTGTGATGACAAGAGAGACACTTATCGATCGGGTTTGGGGCACTGACTATTTCGGCGACACCAAAACACTTGATGTTCACATCAAAAGGTTGCGTGCAAAGATTGAAAAAGATCCCGCTGATCCGCAGTTGGTCGTGACCATCCGTGGGCTTGGCTATAAATACGAGAAAATAGGCGTATAGCTCTTTCAAAGTCAGGCCTAGCTCCGGCGTCACCGTTGCGGCGTCTCGGTCGTGTGCATTCGCTCATTGCATGCGGTGAGGCGGCGTTTGCAATTGCGTTAGCGGACTCGCTGTTCTTATCGATTAGCCCAGATGCTGCTCGAAGTC
>BJFV01000062.1 GCA_014190055.1 Actinomycetes bacterium | reverse complement strand
TGCGTCGTTGCTATCTAGGTCTGGCAAATTTTTGCCAATTTCAAGTCGCGACGAGATCTTTCGACCACCAGTTGCAGTTTGTAACAACTCAATCAATTCACTCGAAAGCGCAACAGGTTTCATCGTTTTGAAATCAACTCGCACCCACAACGCGGCACATTCAATAGAGACAGCGCCATTACATCTGATTTGCGTGCGACGTTCTGCCCAATGCGAGCCAAGTGCCCCGCACCAAGTCGTCAGTTCGACTTGATCTAAATATTTTGGAAAACTCGTCACCCACATCTGTGTTCTGCGCACGACCCACGAATGCGGTTCGTCGTAGCCGCCATCGAGTGAATCATCTGTGGCGACGTCTTGTAGATATCTCGCGACTGCATCTAGACGTAACCGACCTTTCGGCGTCACGTCACCAAGCCGCACCTTGCGCACGACAGAAAACCTTCGACCCGATTCGGGCAAAGCGCTTGGCGCTGGACGCGTTTCATGTTCACGTTTTCGCGCCGATTGCACGCCTTGAGCGCCATCATTCGGGCTGGCTGCAGTCATGCTGAAACCCTAGCCAGTATTGGCTCAAATGGCTTTCTGGCACTGACCAAAATAAATCGCTTGGAATTGCTCGACAGACATGGTTGCATAGAGGTTTCATGTTCACCACGATTTTGAATCCATCGGCACTAGCCACTGGCTATGCGCTCAACGTCCGCGTCGTCAATGCGCGCGCGTTCAAATCGTGCGCGGCGAAATTTACCAATTTCGCTACCAAATCAAGCAAATCACGCTGGTTTGGTACAACGAAAAGTTTCGTTGATTATTCAACCAAACCATCGGCCCGACATCTCGAGGGGCTTACGACGTAAATAGATTTCACGTCGGAGAGATCCACGAGACCGTCGGGTGAAAACCCGGCGGTCTTTTTGTTTTTCCGGCGTGAAGCCAATCTGGCTAAATCCAGCAACAACCACAACAAACGAAAGGAAAAGAAATGACAATGTTAGATACACAGATCAAAAACGAGATGGCGAGTGAAAACTTTAAACTCGCAATCGACGACAATCCAGAATTCATTCTGTCCCCGATGCGCTGTAACGACGGCAACGGAACATTGTCGTATTTGTTTTTCTCAGAAGAGTTCGTCGACATGGCGCGGGCCAAAGCAATTTGTGCGCGCTGTACGAGCAAGGCTGAATGTTTGGCGGGCGCACTGGCCCGCAGTGAACCGTGGGGAGTTTGGGGTGGCGAGTTAATCGAAGAGGGTCGCATTCGCACAACAAAGCGGCCCCGAGGTCGCCCAGTCACAAAATCTCATGCGGTGTTAACAATCACAGAGGTGCCTCTCCCCGAGCACTGGGTTGCTTAACTGCGCAATAAGTACGCGTTCTGGTGGGTGTCAAAAGCAGTCGGTAGTCTGCATTCGTGCCTGCCAGAACGCGTTTCTTTAAACAAGCGCTAATTGTTTTTTTAATTGTTCTTTTAGGATTCATCACGACTCGAATTGTCAACGACACCGACACACCTAGTTATACATTGTCAAATTCGATAGATCTTTCTAGCGAGGGCATTGCGACAAACACTCTGCTTATTGGCTCTAAGCTGCCAGCGATCAATTTAGAAAACGTCGACGGTCAAGAAGTTTCGACTCAAAGCCTGGTGAATAAACCGCTAGTTATAAACGTCTGGTATTCGACCTGCGAACCATGCCGCCGTGAGTTACCAGCGTTGGCAAACGCCGACATGCAATATCGCGATCAAGTGCGATTCGTCGGCGTCAATATCAAAGACTCTGCGACAGTTGCCAAAGAATTTGCGTCGCAATACGGTGTTGAGTTCGAATTGCTCCTCGATAAAAATGGGCTTTTCATCTCACAGTTGGGCATTGCAACTGCCCCAGTTACTTTGGCAATTGACCAGCAAGGTGTGATTATTGGTCAAAAAGCCGGCGAAATCAGTGCAAGCGAACTCGACGAACTCGTGAAAGAGTTGTTGAAATGATTTTCGCTATCGAGGGCAACTTCGCATATTCGTTCGTCTTGGGCGTGTTGGCAGCCGTAAACCCTTGCGGCTTTGTGTTGCTGCCCACATATTTGATCTTTTTTCTCGGCACCCGCGAAGAACCGAACTTAACAACCGGCGCAAGATTGCGACGCGCTTTAGTCGTAAGTTCGGGCATCTCACTTGGATTTCTTGGAATATTTTTCGTAATTGGCATCATCTCTCGACTATTCACCCAATGGATAGAACTGAACGCAAAATATGCGTCACTGGCTATCGGCGTGGTTTTACTTATTGGTGGCGCACGCATGCTCACTGGCTGGACTCCCAAGTTTGCGACACCGCAAATTGGTGGCGCAGAATCTAAAACCTTTCGTGCGACAGTTATTTATGGTGTGGCGTACGCGGTTGCCTCAATTGGCTGCACAATCGGCTTTCTCACGACCGCAGTTTTTGGCTCGATTGCGCTAAACGGTTTTGTCTCGGGGGTCATCAGCATCTTGCTTTACGGATTAGGTATGTCAATGCTGGTTACGGCACTGACTGTGAGCCTGGCATTTGCCAAAACTGGCATTGTCGCGATCATCAAAAATCGCCTGAACATTATTCAACGCCTCGGCGCAATTCTTGTCACTTTGACCGGTGTCTACCTGATTTTTTATTGGTATGCGGCGATCAGCGAAGAACGCACCGCAAGCTTTGTATCGCGAATTGAGCGCTGGCAAACAAGAGTTGCATCATTTCTGCAGCAACAAGGTGCCTTTCGCCTCGCAGTTGTGCTCTCAATTGTGGTTGTAATGGCAATATTTGCAAGTCGGCGAAAGACGAGCGCAACGTCATGATGTTCGCAAAATTGCTCGCACACCCTGAAGTACAAGAAGTGGTTGAACTGCGTAACAAGTTTGGATTCATGGCGTATCACGGTGGTGGTCTTGAACATTTAACAGATGTCATTGCCCAGCACGCTGCACAACGCTCTGGAGCTTCTTATTACGGCGTTCACCAGCCGCGCGGTTTGAAATGGCATGTGCCATCGCACGAAGTTTCTCCGAAGTTTTCTAACTCGTTAAAAAGTTTCATTGATCATGTCGATGTCGTAATCACAATTCACGGTTTCGGTCGCGACGGATTTTTCACATCGTTGCTACTTGGTGGCAGAAACCGTCATCTCGCTGGACACTTGTCGACACACCTCAAGCAGGCATTGCCCGACTACGAGATCTGCGACGATCTCGAGACCATCCCTGTTGATTTGCGTGGTTTGCACGACAACAACCCCGTTAATCTGCCTCGACTCGGAGGAGTGCAGGTTGAACTGCCACCTCGTGTTCGCGGTGTTGGTCGCTTTTGGAAAGATTGGCAAGGCGACGGTCTAACTCCACATACAGAATCGTTGATTGAAGCATTGGCGACAACCGCGAAGAATTGGCCGCTCACCAAATAAATTACTAAGGCGCCAATCGCTGAATTTGCCACTTGTTTGTAGTGGCGTCAAGAGTGTAAACAAAGCGATCGTGCAATCGACTCGGGCGCCCTTGCCAAAACTCAATTATGTTTGGCGTCAAGCACCAGCCACCCCAACTTGCAGGTCGCGGTACATCTTGATTTTCAAACTTTGCGCGAAATTCATTCATCCGATTTTCAATAATTGTGCGATCAGCAATCGGCTGCGACTGAGGTGAAGCCCACGCACCGATCTGAGATTCGCGCGGCCGTGACGCAAAATACTCGTCACTCTCACTTGCTGAGATGCGCAGTACTGTGCCCCGCACACGTACTTGCCGGTGCAGATCAAGCCATGCAAAAACGGCGCTCGCAACTGGATTAACAAGGATTTGCTGACTCTTTGCCGAATCGTAATTGGTGTAAAACACAAAACCCCGTGCGTCCACCCCTCTTGCTAAAACCACACGCGAATCTGGCGCAGAATGTTGATCGACTGTCGAAACAGTCATTGCATTCGGCTCGGCGACTCCGGCGCTGGCGGCCTGTTCATACCAAGCGTGCCATTGCACGATCGGATCTGAATCTAAATCTGCACGATCAAGCCCCGCAGTTTCATATTGCACGCGTCGATCGCGCACGCTCATGGCTTGGCTTGTGAACTCAACGAAATTACTTTTGCGCCCCGCATGTAGGGTTGCAAAACTTCAGGTATCGCTACAGAGCCATCGGCCTGACGACAGTTTTCAAGAATCGCCGCCCAAACTCGCGGCACCGCTAACGCCGACGCATTTAGCGTGTGGGCAATTTCGCTACCTTTAGCACCAGAGTTCTTAAAGCGAATGTCTGCGCGACGCGCTTGATAATCGCTGAACCAGCTAATTGAACTAACTTCAAGCCATTGATCGCACCCAGGTGCATAAACCTCGATATCAAAACTGCGATGATGCGACTGACCGAGGTCGCCAGTGCAAATCTCGAGTACTCGATATGGCAAACCAAGCGCTGCGATAGTTGATTCGACTCGATTTGTTAGTTCTATGAGCATCTCGGGCGCCTGTTGGGGCGTGGTGACTGCAAGAATTTCGACTTTGTCAAACTCGTGCGTGCGCAACATACCGCGCGTGTCACGACCCGCTGAGCCTGCCTCGCGACGAAAACAAGATGTGTGAGCCATATATCGCAACGGAAGATCTTCGGCTTTAAGAATCTCACCAGCATGCAAGCTTGTTAACGGCACTTCTGCTGTTGGTATGCACCACAAGTCGTCGCGTTCAATTGAAAACGCATCATCGGCGAATTTTGGCAATTGGCCAGTCGCCGTGAGCGTGCTCGTCAAAACCAAACTAGGCGGACGAATTTCTTCGAACGCATCGGCATTGCGGTCAAGTGCGAGTTGACATAATGCTCGAGCCATCGTTGCACCAAGTCCGCGCTGCATGGTGAACATTGAGCCACTAATTTTTGTTGCTCGTTCGTTGTCAAGAATGCCAAGCGCCAGACCCGTCTCCCAATGCGGTACTCGTTGATAGTCGGCGAATTTTGTTGGCATCTGCAACGGACCTCTGACAACTTTGTTGTCTTTATCGCTTGCTCCCTCGCTGACCTGCGCGTGCGGAATATTCGGCACACGCAACAAAACTTCGCGCAGTGCAGAATTGACCTGTTCAAACTCGCTGGCCAAAACTTTTTCTGATTCGCCTAGTTCACGACTACGTTGCATCAATTTTTCGGCTGCAGCATCGTCTTTTGCGCGTCTTGCTGTCGCGACATCCTTTGAAATGCTGTTGATTTGTGCCCGATTTTCGTCACGCTCAACAGTGATATCGCGCAACCTGGCATCAAGTCGCTCGGCATGATCAAGTTCTTCGAGTATCGCTGGCTTGGCCCGACGAGCCATCGCCGCTTTTACGGTGTCAGGCTCTGAACGAAGAAGGCGGACATCAATCACACAGTCAGATTAGCCGTTAGATGTCGGCGAAGTCCTGTGAATTGCGTACTGTAATGGTGATGAATATCTCAACCAAGTCGCACGAAGTCGCAATTAGCGTGCGCAATCTTGTCGTTGACTATAAAAATTTGCGTGCTGTCGACAACATTTCATTCGAAGCCAAGGCGGGCGAAGTAACCGTAGTCATCGGCCCAAACGGTGCAGGAAAAACAAGCACTATGGAGGTCTGCAGCGGGGTGCGCGCTGCCACCAGCGGCGATGTAAGCGTTCTCGGACTTGACCCAAAGAAAGATCGTGGCAAAGTCAACTCACAAATTGGTGTCATGTTGCAAGATGGCGGCGTCTACCCAAGCGCTCGCGTGCACGAAATTACTCGACACTATTGCAATCTTTACGACAACCGCACAAACGCAGACGAACTTCTCGAATCAGTCGACTTAACTCGACAAAAAAAGACATCTTGGCGCAAACTTTCTGGGGGCGAAAAGCAACGATTATCACTGGCACTTGCTCTCGCAGCCAAGCCACGCATTGCGTTTCTAGATGAGCCAACTTCAGGTGTCGACATCTTCGGTCGCGACTTGATTCGAAACATTGTGCGACAACTCGCAGCCGATGGTTGCGCTGTAATCATGGCGACGCACGAACTTGATGAAGCACAACGAGTAGCCGACCATGTTTTGATGTTTCAATCTGGTCAACTACTTGCCAATGCACCAATGACAGAGTTACAAAACGAGACTGGCCAGAGGCAAACCCTTGAGGACATCTTTCGCAACCTCGCAGAAAAGTCAAAATCGCAAGGTACGCAATGAGAATTTACATTTCGCAATTGCGACAAGAGCTAACCGTGATGATTCGCAACGGTGAGCAATTGCTGCTGCTTGTCGTTATCCCCGTGGCGCTTTTGGTCTTTTTTTCGCAAACAGACTTTTTGCCGACCGGAAATGAAAACAAAATGGATTTCTTGTTGCCAGGAATTTTAAGTTTGGCTGTTATTTCGACAGCGATGGTCAGTCTCGGTATCGCCACCGGATTTGAACGCAGTTACGGAGTTTTGAGACGCCTCGGGACAACTCCGCTTGGGACGCGTCGGCTTGTCGCTGCCAAAATTTCGGCTATCTGCATAATTGAAATCGCTCAACTTGTGATTTTGACTGTTGTTGGTCTGTTATTGGGTTGGAACCCGAGTCGAATCAACTTGCTACAAGTATTGGTTTTTATAATTCTCGGTACAGCCTGTTTTGCTGGTATCGGGTTGACACTTGCTGGGCGACTTCGCGCCGAAGTAAATCT
>BJFV01000061.1 GCA_014190055.1 Actinomycetes bacterium | reverse complement strand
AACTCGGCACCGCCGCTGACGACCCGAATGTTGAACACTTGAAAGCAACGCTCCCGGGCGCGATCGAGAAATTTGGTCTCGATGCAACGCGTCTCATGGCGATTCAATATTCGGTCAGTCTTAACGGTTTTAAACAACTCGTCGCCACAGACGAAAGATTCATGATTCCAAAATCTGACAATTCGTCGAGTGCGTCAAGCACTTCTGCAGTCGCTGCGCAAGTGCGCAAAGATGCGCCCGCCGATGCCGAAAAGCGTCGGCTTCGCCGCGAACGCCAAGAAAAAGAGCGCGAAGAAAAACGACAGGCCGAACTACAACGTCGAATCGCTCGCAACAGAGTTTAAAAATGTCTGCTGCGCGTTTCGGGTGCGTCGATGGCCGCAGTGCCTTGATCACCGAATCTCTTGACAATTACATTGACATCGAAAAGTTCTCGGGTGGCAAATTGCCAAGCGATCCGATGGCGTGCATCAACCGCTGGTCTGAGGTCTGCGATCTAGCCAAAACACTGCCTTCTGCCAAAGCAACCGACTTGATTGCCCTCAACTTCGACAAACTCGACTGCCCAGTGCCACGACCTCGACAAATTTTTGCCGTCGGTGTCAACTACAAGGCCCATGCAGCCGAGATGAACCACGGTCTACCCAAAGAACCGCTTGTGTTTACCAAGTTTCCGAGTTCGCTCAATCGACCGCACGGCCAGATCAAACTTGTCGGAGAAAAATGCGACTACGAAGCCGAACTCGTGGCAATCGTAGGCAAAGGCGGCCGCAATATTTCAGTCGCCGATGCATGGTCGCATGTTGCTGGTCTTTGTGTCGGTCAAGACTTCTCAGATCGCGCACTGCAATACGCCAATACCCCACCGCAATTCAGTTTGGGCAAGAGTCGCGAAGGCTTCACTGCCATCGGGCCTTACATCACTGACGCTGCAACTCTTACTACTCGTGGCAATCTCGAAATGACGTGTCGTGTTTCGGGCGAAATAATGCAACACACTCAAACTGACGACATGATTTTTGAAATTCCCGACATCATCGCGTATCTGTCGGGTATCTGCGAACTATTCGCAGGAGACGTCATTTACACCGGCACACCTTCGGGTGTCGGCGCTGGCCGAACACCACAAAGGTTTTTACGCACCGGCGACATTGTCGAGACCACAATTCAAGATCTCGGCACCCTCCGCAACACCTGCATCTAATTCGCGCCAGCTAGTTAAGAGCCGTTGTGGCGAACAAGTTCAAATTCGGTGTAAGCCGAAACACCCATCTCGCTATCAAGACCAGCAATTTCATCAGCAGCACTTGAGCGAATGCCACCCTTTGTCAATCGGTTTTGTAATTTAAAGAACCCATACGACAAACCAAAGTTGACAACGAGAATCGTTACCGCGCCAAGTGCCTGTGCGCCGAGTTGACCCCAGTTGCCGTCAATGATTCCCGCGACTCCAGTCGATTCAGAGCCATTCCATCCGGCACCGTATGAACCGTTGGCAAACACGCCGACAGAAAGCAAGCCGAACATTCCACAAACTCCGTGCACGCTGATCGCACCACATGGATCATCAATGCGCAAACGTTCTTCAACGAAATAAGTTGACTCAATTACCAACACTGCAGCAATCGAACCAATAACTGCGGCCGCCCACGGCGCAACGAACGCACACGGCGCGGTGATTGCCACGAGTCCTGCGAGCATGCCGTTGATCAGCATCGCCGGGTTTGGCTTTCCTGACCGTTTTGTAATCCACAACATTGATGCCACCGCACCGAACGCACCCGAGATCGCGGTGTTCGTCGCAACTGTTGCAAACTGCACATCAGTTGCCGAAAGTGTTGAGGCCGCATTGAAACCAAACCAGCCGAACAACAAAATAAATGTGCCAAGCATCGCCATTGGAAGATGGTGACCTGGCATCGGCAGAGATTTTCCGTCACTCGAATATTTGCCAATGCGCGGACCAAGAACCATCGCACCAGCAAGCGCAGCGATACCACCGGTCATATGCACGACACCCGACCCAGCGAAGTCGACATAACCGGCACCAAGCGACATCGTCGCCCAAGTTTTCGACAACCATCCGCCGCCCCATGTCCACGCAGCGATCACGGGATAATAAATTGCGCCACAGAATAGACCCCACTGAACAAAGCTGTTCCATCGCCAGCGCTCAGCCATCGAACCAGTCGGAATCGTCGCGGTTGTGTCCATAAATGCAGTCATATATAAAAAGAAGCCGAGAAGAGCCGGAGTGATGTTTGGTCCTGTTAACGCCCAACCGCCACCCCACGCAAACACCCAATTGCCTGAGCCAATTAGCGCTTCGCCAACCGGATTATCAAGACCCATCGCTCCGTAACTAAAGCCACCGAATGCGAGTGGAAACCCGACAAAAAAGAATGCGACAAAGCCCAAACCGAACACAGCAAAGTTCGTGCTGACCACGTGAGCGGCGTGTTTTGCGCGGCAAAATCCAGTCTCGACCAATGCAAAACCTGCCTGCATGAAAATCACCATTGCCGCACCAATCACCACCCACAGCAGCGAAATTTGTGTGCCTAGAACTGTTACATCTGAATTCATAACTCCCCGTTTCTCAAAACTGAACGATTGAACAAACCGCACCCCTTGGGCGCGTGCACGACGCTGTGACTGGTCAAAAAGTTAGACCAGCAATGTTTCATGAGTGTCTGAGAATTGTTACGGGAGTGTGGCTTTTTTAAATCTGATTAACTTTTTGTATACCCCCACGAATTAGGATGGAAAAATGACAACTTCAGCCACCCGCTCAAAGGCCTATCTCGACGACCGCGCCCATGTTTTTCACTCGTGGTCAGCACAAGGCACTCTCGACCCGATTGACCTTGTTAGTGGTGAGGGCTCATATTTCTGGGATTCAAACGGCAAAAAGTATCTCGATTTCTCAAGCCAACTTGTCAATCTAAACATTGGTCACCAACACCCGAAATTGATTGCCGCAATTCAAGAGCAAGCTGCGAAACTTTGCACCGTTGCGCCGCAATTTGCTAACGAAGCCCGCAGTGAAGCAGCACGATTGATAACTGAACTTGCACCAGGCGATTTAAACATGGTGTTCTTCACCAACGGTGGTGCTGAGGCTGCCGAATATGCATCGCGAATGGCAAAACTCCACACTGGTCGCCACAAAATTCTTACTGCTTATCGCTCGTATCACGGTTCAACTGCTGGCGCAATTGCTCTCACTGGTGACCCACGCAGATGGCAGAACGAAACTGGTGCCTCGGGTGCCGTCAAGTTCTGGGGTCCTTATCCATATCGCTCGGCGTTTCATTCGACAAGCGACGCTCAAGAGTGTCAGCGTGCACTCGAACATCTTGAAAACGTGTTGATGGTTGAAGGCCCACACACTGTGGCGATGATCGCACTTGAAACAGTTGTCGGCACGAACGGCATTTTGGTTCCGCCAGATGGTTACTTGCAAGGTGTTCGAGATCTGTGCAACAAACACGGCATCGTCATGATGTGTGACGAGGTTATGGCAGGTTTCGGTCGTTGCGGCGAATGGTTCGCTGTCAACCATTGGAAAGTCACCCCAGACCTAATTTGCTTCGCCAAAGGTGTCAACTCTGGTTATGTTCCACTCGGTGGTGTCGTAATCAGTCAGAAAATTGCCGACACTTTCAAAGATCGCATGTTTCCTGGTGGCCTTACATATAGCGGTCACCCGCTTGCATGTGGTGCTGCGGTTGCATCAATCAACATTTTCAAAGAAGAGAAAATTGTCGAACACGCACGAATGCTCGGCAAAGATGTCATTGGTCCAGCACTCGAAAAACTCAAGGCCAAGCACCCAAGTGTTGGCGATGTTCGTGGTCTCGGCGTTTTCTGGGCAATTGAACTCGTCAAAAATCGCGATTCACGCAAACCATACGTGCCCTACAACGCTGCAGGCGCCGACGCCAAGCCAATGCTCGAACTCGCTGCGGCCTGCAAAGAACGTGGTCTCTGGCCGTTTACCCACTTCAACCGCATGCATGTTGTTCCGCCGTGCAACACACCAGTTGAAGATGTCAAAGCCGGCCTTGCGATTATCGACGAAGTTCTCGACATCGCCGATAAGCACTACGAAAATTAACCTCGCACTTATTGCGAGAACAATCCACAATGTCTAAACGAATCTCTGTGCCGTCTGATCGGCCACTCAACGTGCCAAGCACGCTCAGACTTGACCCCGCCAACAAAAATTACGACAAAATAATTGCAGCTCACAACGAAGCACTTGCAAAAAATCTCGACGGATACATCGATCCGATCAATTCGCTTTTCGTGCTTACTTCGGCTTCGCTTGTTGCACGTGGGTTTTGCTGCGAAAACAACTGTCGCCACTGCCCCTACTGCGAATAATTCAAATCGTCAGATTTTGAGCAAACAAAAAGGCGGGCCGCCGAAGCGACCCGCCCGTTTGTAATTCTTAACTAATTACTGAACTTAGTTGCCACCTTCGGCGAGTTCAACAGCGATTGGCATGTAAGCCGAACCTGTTGTGTCTACGCCCATTGCATCAAGCATCGCAAGCGCTGCTGTCACAATGTCGTTGGTGTAAGCACCAGCATCTGGTGCTTTTGTCAACACGGTACCGCCTTCGAGGTTCTTCGCTGATTGCGAAAGGCTCGCTGTGCGCTCCCATGCTGCTGCGTCGATCATGCCTGCGCCGCCAGCGGCTGGCCAGATCAACTTGTTAACTTCGTTCATTTGCCACAACTGGTGACTTGCACCAAGCTTCGAACCCTTCGATACGACGATGTCGCGGCAGGTTTCAACGTTGTCGCGGCAGAATGCCCAACCTTGAAGTGATGCAGCAACGAACTTGGTTGCAGTATCAACATAAGCAGGGTCTTCAAGGCGCGAGCCGTCAGCCCAGATTGCGTCTTGCAACATACCAACACCTTCGGCCTCATACGAAACGACGTTGAAGTCGTCTGCTGTGTAGAGAGCGCCAGTTGCTGGGTTGATTGCTTCGAGAACCTGTGCATATTCGTTGTAGGTCATCGCTTCTGCAGCGTCGATGTCACCTGACAATAAACCTGCCATGTCGAATTGTTGCTGAACAAGAGTTACGTCTTTTGCTGGATCAAGACCGGCTTTGGTGAGAGCAGCGAAAATTTCAAACTCGTTGCCGAAACCCCAGTTACCAATCTTCTTGCCCTTGAAATCAGCAGCAGATTTGATGTTCTTGTCTTTGAACGAAACCTGCAAAGTGCCTGATCGTTGGAAGACTTGCGCGATGTTCACGATGTTTGCTCCGCCTTCGCGACTTGCAAGCGCCTTGGAAACCCAAGAAATTGCAAAGTCAGCTTGGCCATCAGCAAGCACGTTCTGTGGTGTGATGTCTACTGCGCCTTCCATGATTGTTACATCAAGGCACTGATCGGCGTAGAAGCCCTGATCTTGTGCTGCGTAGTAGCCAGCGAACTGAGCCTGAGTGAACCATTGAAGTTGCAACTTCACCGGTGTTGGTGTTGTGCACTCTTCTACTGGCGCTGTGGTCTCTTCTGTTGCTGCGCTGGTATCTTCGGTTGCCTCATCATCACTGCCGCCACATGCGCCAACAACGAGAGACATCACCGCGATGCCTGCGAAGGCAAACTTCAATGTCTTTTTCCTCATTATTTCTCCCCCGGGTTTTAGCCCGCATTTGTTTTTATTTAGCTTCACCCTTTCGGGCAATGCCCTCCAAAATAATGGAGACTGTGTAGAACGCTAGTCCAAGCAGGCACGCCCCTAAAACGTAAGCCCACGCCGCAGCATTCTTAGAATTCGCAATATTGCTGGTAATTCGACTACCTAATCCGTTCTGCAGACCGCCAAAATACTCGCTAACAAAGGCCGTAATCACCGATGCGGGTGCCGCGACCTTCAACGCCGTAAACAAATATGGCACAGCGTTAGGCACACGAACCTTGCGCAAGATCGCAAACTCACTTGCCGCATAACTGCGCATTAACTCGACATGAGTCGATCGAACCTGAGTTAGGCCTTTAGCGACGTTCACCAAAACGATGAAATAAACCACGAGTGTCACCATCACCCGTCGCGGAATCTCGCTAGTTATCGAATACATATTGTTGAGAATCGCCACCAACACAAAAATCGGAATCGCATTAAGAGCAATCGCCAACGGAGTTACTAACTCGCCCAAAAAGCGATAGCGACTGAGGATGAAACTCATCGCAACGCCTAAAACCGTGCCAACCACTAGCCCGACAAGTGCGTTGCCACCAGAAACTGCTGAGGCTTCCCAAATTCGCGAATAATTCTTAAAAAACTGTTCACCGATTTTTGATGGTGCCGCTAGAAAATAAGGCTTCAGATCAAAGCCACGTACTGCTGACTCCCACAGGGCTAAAAATGCAACACCAAAAAATATTGCAGGCCCAATCTGCCGCACGCGGCCTACTTTTCGTGCAATATTCGGGGCCGAATTCACGCCAGACATAATCAGCGGTCTTCAACTCCACGAATGGCGTTTGCCGCCGCATGTTCAGCATGAGTGCCACGCAACGCTTCGCGCACAGCGGTAATACTGCGAAAGAATCCATCGGCAGCACGCGTATCTTCATTGCGCTTTGACCCAAGATCAACATCAATTACTGATGTGATTCTTCCTGGTCGTGGCGACATCACAACAACACGATTCGACAAATAAACCGCTTC
>BJFV01000060.1 GCA_014190055.1 Actinomycetes bacterium | reverse complement strand
GGTATCAACTTTATGTTTGGCGCGACCGTGGGCTATCGCGCGAACTGGTGCAACGCGCAAAAGCAGCCGGCTACAAAGCAATCATGGTCACTGTCGATACGGCAGTCTTCGGTCGGCGCGAACGCGATGTGCGTCGTGGTTTCACGCTTCCACCAAAAATTGGTCTGGAAACTTTTATCGACGGCATTCGCCACCCGCGATGGACATTTAAATTCGTGACAAACGAACCAATTACGTTTTCGGCGGTCGCTGGTCGGTCAGATGTTGACGGTTCAAAAGCGATCACGTTGTCTGATTACGTCAATTCACAATTTGACCCGACACTCAGTTGGCACGACCTCGACTGGATTCGCCAAGAATCAGGTCTGCCAATAATGCTCAAAGGCATTCAGTGCGTGGCTGATGCTAAACAAGCAGCGTCAATGGGTGTCGACGCAATCGCACTTTCAAATCACGGTGGTCGTCAATTAGATGGTTCGCCTGCGCCGATTGAACTTTTGCCGAGCGTGATCGACGCTGTTGGCAATTCGATCGAAGTTCTCGTCGACGGCGGTGTTCGCCGTGGCTCAGATGTTGTCAAAGCATGTGCACTCGGCGCGCGCGCCGTGATGTTCGGGCGACCATATCTATATGGTCTTGGTGCAGCGGGCGAGTTGGGCGTGCAGTGGGCGCTCGATCACATCACTAGTGGTGTTTCACGCACGATGGCACTGATCGGCGAAACCTCGATTACGAAACTTTCACGCGATTCAATTTTTGAACGCTGATCGCGCTCGCGCGACGCGCGACTTACAACTACAAACTATTTTTTAGCAGCAGGTGCTTTTTTAGCAACAGTCTTCTTACGAGCGCCGTAACGCTTGTTGAAGCGATCAACACGACCAGCCGAGTCAATGATCTTCATCTGACCTGTGAAGAACGGGTGGCTGGCATTTGAAATTTCAAGTTGCACAAGTGGGTATGTATTGCCGTCTTCCCAAACAACAGTTTTTGCAGGGTCAGTCTTCAGCGTCGAGCGAGTCAAAAAGCGATAGTCAGCCGAACTATCTTCAAATACGACGAACTGGTAATCGGGGTGAATCTCAGGTTTCATGGCTTCAAAGTGTATCGGGGTAAAAGTGCCCTCTATACTGTCTGAATGCCAAATCGCTGTGATGTCCTCTCGAAGACCCCAAGCAAGGGTCATACAATTTCGCACTCCCACATTCGCACCAAGCGTTGGTGGCGCGTCAATTCACACAAGCGTCGATTCTGGTTGCCATCCGAGCGCCGTTGGGTCACACTCAATGTCAGCACCAAGGGTGTTCGCACAATCGACAAGCGTGGCATCGAATCAGTCGTCGCCGAAATGCGTCGCGCCGGAAAGAAAGTCTGAGAACTCGTCATGGCAGCAAAAAGCAAAGATAAGCGTCCAATCATCAAGTTGCGCAGCACAGCCGACACTGGTTTCACATACGTAACTCGCAAGAACAAAGTCAATTCACGCGAGCGCCTCGAACTCAAGAAGTACGACCCAGTCGTGCGCAAGCACGTGATCTTCAAAGAAGAGCGCTAAAACTAATTAGCTTGCGCGAGGGCCGTGGCCAAGTCGCGCTGAATATCAACACAGGCTTCAAGCCCGACTGAAAGTCGCAGCAGCGACTCTGTCAATCCGGTTTTTGCTTTCGTATCAGCATCAACACTGTTGTGCGTGCTCGACGCCGAGTGTGAAATCAAAGTTTCGGTGCCACCAAGCGTTACCGCAGGGCGGATCAATTTGAGCGCGCTGAGCAATTTTGTCGCCGCAGGTTTGCCTCCGGCTATTTCGAACGAAAGTACCGAGCCAAAATAATTCATTTGCTTTTTCGCAAGTGCATGTTGCGGGTGCGATTTCAAGCCGGGGTAGTGCACGGCGGTTACGTTTTTCTGTTGCTCTAACCACTCAGCCAGATTCTGCGCAGACTCGCACTGGCGGGCGAGACGAGCATCAAGTGTTCGAACGCCGCGTAACGCGTTCATCGCGTCAAATGGCGAGGCAGTTGCACCATGCAAAATTGAATAGCCCCAAATCTCGCCAATCAATTCATCGTCACCGGCGATCACACCAATTGTTGCATCGTTGTGGCCAGCGATGCCTTTTGTCGCCGAATGCAAAACTATCGACACGCCATAATCATGAGGTCGTTGCCCAAGCGGTGTCGCGAGTGTCGAATCGACGAGCGTGATTGGTCCCTTAATTGCGCCAAGTGCTGTGAGATCTACCAAATCAAGATGTGGGTTACTCGGTGACTCGGCCATCACCAACATCGTTTTGCCTGGTCGCACAGCCGAAGCAAATTCTTGCGCGTTGCGACCGTCAACAAATGTGACGTCGATGCCAAGTCGCGCGCACGGTCCATTCAAAAATGCGAGTGTGCCCGCATAACAGTTGCGTTGCGCCACAATGTGATCGCCTTTTGAGCAGAGCGCAAGCACAACGCTTGAAACTGCACCCATGCCCGAAGCGAACGCGAGCGCCGCCTGAGTGTTTTCAAGTTCTGCGATTGCGTGTTCGAACGCTTCGACAGTCGGGTTGGCGTAACGCGAATAGAACTTTGTCTCGTGAATTGCTGTGGCTTGACGGTGGCTCTCTTCGAGACCAGAACTCGACCAAGTTGTCGCCGGTGTAAGTGACGGCGCAAGCGAGCCAGAGTCATCGCGACCAGCAGTAATTGCGGTAGTTGCTGGCTGATTTTTGTCGCTTGATGCCACAAATCAAGGCTAACAACAGACTTTCAACGGCAGGTTGCGACGATGCGAGTCGTTTAAACTCAAACAATGAGCAAAAACAAGATATTCGCTGTCGCATTGTCATTTGGTCTCGCTGTCGCAACTCTTGCGGGCTCACCGATCTCGGTAAACGCAGAAGGCGGGCCAAGCCCGTTGTCGGGTCTGCCAGGTGGTGAGGGCAAGCCGGTTGTCATGGTCAAATATGGCAATTCGCGTCCAGATCGTCCGCACTACAACTTGAATCAGGCCGACCTTATTTATGTCGAAGAAGTCGAGTGGGGCCTCACACGTATTGCGGCGATGTTCAACACCAAGTTTCCAAGTGTTGTTGGGCCAACTCGAAGTGCGCGAATTTCAGACCTTGAACTTCTCGAGCAGTTCACAAACCCAGGTCTTGCTTATAGCGGAGCAAATGATGTGTTGCTAAAAGCCATCCGCAAATCGCAATCGATTTCACTTTCGCCAAGTGATCGTTCGACGTTTTATTATCGCAACCTCTCAAAATCTGCACCACACAATCAATTGTTGCGCCTGGCTTCGATGATGGAAAAAGAAACAAAAGTTGCGCCGATCAAAGATATTGGCCTGACTTTTAACGCAGCCCCGGCAACTGGCGGCACCAAGACGACTTATTTTCAGGCAGCGTGGTCTTCGGCTCGCGTCTCGGGTGCATGGACAGGCAAATCTTGGACAATCTCATTTGACGGTTCGATACATCGTGATGCGGTCAACAAGAGTTTCTTGACGCCCAAAACAATTGTTTTGCAATATGTCGAGCGCAAAGAGACAAAGTATGGCGACAAGTTCGGCGGCAAGACACCACTCTTGAAGACAGTTGGTTCTGGCCGAGCGATTGTATTGCGCAATGGTCAATCATTTGACGGCACATGGTCGCGCCCGACGAAAGAAGCCGGCACGATTTTTTCATTTGCTGGTTCGCAACTTGCATTCGATGTCGGTCAAGTAATGATCGTGCTTGTTGATGGTGGCGCAAAGAAGAGTCCAGTAACTCTCAAATAACACAACTTCTATTTGCGAGTTCGCAGATAGGGTGAACAAGTCAATTTATTTTGGCGACGTGGCCGACTGGCTTAGGCACGGGCCTGCAAAGCCCTTTAACCGAGTTCGATTCTCGGCGTCGCCTCCATTGGTTAGTTGGTCGCTAGTTCTTTGAGATTGGCGCCGTGTAACGAACATTTATCGCGACATAGCGCGCCGATGGGGTGGTGCTTTTGGCGCGACCTAAACAAACCGCTTCAAATTTCGCTTTGACGCCGAGTTTTCGCAGGCGCCGACAGACTGCATCGGCACGTCGTTGCGCAAGTTCATAGCGATCGTTGACGATGCCTTCTTGTGTGTAGCCAACGCATTTCACGACAATGCCGACATTTGCGAGTTGTTGCAAGCGGGGCTTGGCAGGCTGAATCTTGATGTTTTGGTCGCTACCAATGGTCGTGAGGCTTACGAGCTTATTGTTTCGCGGCGCCCGAGCTTGGCGTTACTTGATTTGGTAATGCCCGAACTAAATGGTTTAGAAGTCTTAACAAAGTTAAGAGAAGATGCAGATTTTTCGACATTGCCTGTGATGTTGATAACTGCACGTACTCAAGACGAAGACATTGAGCGCGGATTTAATCTCGGCGCAAATGACTATATTTTGAAACCCTTTAATCTCAAAGATCTGACGACGAAAGTTGTGGCGATACTCAATCTCAAATAACTAGGTTCTCTTCACCTCTTTAATTACTTCGTCGACAAAACGCATGACTGGCTCAGTCGAAGTTGGATGTCCGAAGTCCATCACAAAATGTGTGACGCCAAGTTCGGTTAGGTGAGTTAGGTCGGCAACGTATTGTTCTGATTCTGCTGTGGTGGTTGGCAGCGGCCGCTCAATAGTCAGCGAAATTTCAACATTCGACGGATCGCGACCGGCGCGTTCTGCGGATGCCCGCACGATGCCGCGCTTTTTTATCCACTTTGATTCGTCGCCCTGTAGTGATGAGTTCCAAACATCTGCGAGGCGGCCAACGAGTGGCAAACCAATCTGTTCGCCATACGCGCCAATGCAAATCGGCGGGGCGATGTTGGGCTTCGGCGGCGCTGCAGCTTTGTTAATGCTGTAGTACCTGCCGACATATTCGGGTGAGTCTTCTGTCCACATTTTTCGACAGATGTGTATGAGATCTTCGAGTTGTGCGAAACGAACCGCTGGTCGGGGAAACTCGTAACCATAAGAGCGATATTCGTCTTCGCGCCAACCGGCACCGATGCCAAGCATGAACCGATTGCCAGACAGAACTTGAAGTGTTGCGGCCATCTTTGCTGTTAATGCTGGGTTGCGATAGCCCTGACCAAGCACGTGGTGGCAGAGCATGACGCGCGGAAACTTCGCGGCGAGCCACGTGAGCGTCGTCCACGCTTCCATAAATGGGTCAGTTGGTGCATCAAAGCCATAAAAATGATCAGCCAACCAAAGAGAGTCGAAATGTTGAAGTGCGGTCGGCAAAATATGTTGCTCTTGGTACATGACGATCGGTTGAAAGTCGCTCCAGCGGTTGCCGATTACTGGTGTTAGCCAACCGAATTTGGTTTCAAAATGTTTGGGCATGCAACAGTTCTAGCGCATGGCTTGTGTATGCGACGTTTCAAGGGAGGTTGCTAAATCTAGAGCAGAACTATGATTTGGGAATAGAAGATTTACCGTCACAACAAAGTGCGTCTGATGGCGGTGGAAATTTTGATCGTGTTTTAAAACTTCCGCAAATCACTGCCAGTGGTGTTGCGATAATTATCGGTGCTGGCATTTATGTTTTGCTTGCACCTGCCACCAACGATGCCGGCGCGCAAGTATGGCTTTCATTTTTGTTTGCCTCGGCGTTAAGTGTGCTTACGGCATTCAGTTATATGGAGTTGTCTTCGATGTTTCCGAAGGCGGGATCTGAACAAGAGTTTGCTCGACATGCGTTTCCGAGTTGGGTTTCGGCAACAGTTGGGTGGTCGATGGCGCTCGCGCTCGTTGTCGCGGCTTCGACGGTGGCTCTCGGTTTTTCTCGATATCTCGCCGAATTTATAGATGTTGATTTTCGTTTGAGCGCAATTGTTATCACGCTGTTGATGTGTTTTGTTTCTTTTTTGGGCATGCAACGTGCAATTTGGTTGGTCTTGACGCTTGGTGCAATTGAAGTTGGCGGTTTGGTTTTGGTATTCGTAGTTGGTGCACCCAGCATCGGCGATGTAGATCTCTTCGCGGGGTTCGATTTCGGCGGCGTTTTTGCATCCGCGTCGTTGGTGTTTTTTGCGTTCATCGGCTTTGACGAAGTGATTACGTTGTCAGAAGAAACTAAGAATCCGCGGCGAACTGTGCCCCTTGCTTTGTTCTTGTCGTTAGCGATCTCGACTTTGCTTTACGTCGGGGTAGCGATTGTCGCAGTAAGTGTTCTTGGAGTTGATGGCTTGGTTAATTCGTCTCGACCGTTGGCTGACGTTATGTCGCTAACAGTAGGTGAGAGTTCGGCAAAGCTAATGGCTGCGATCGCATTGATCAGCACGTCTTCAACTGTGCTGTTGGCTTTGACATCGGCATCGAGAATGATTTACGGCACTGCGTCGTCGGGGAGTTTGCCGAAAATATTTGCAACGGTATATCAACGGCGCACACCGCTGCCAGCATTATTGGCAAGCTCCGCTGTAGCAATTGCACTGATCTTGTTCGAAGACATCTCGCTGCTCGCCGGCGCAACCGATGTGTTGATTTATGTCTTGTTCATAATTGTGAATTTGGTTCTGATTATTCTGCGAAAACGGATGCCAGATCATCCGCGACAGTTTGTCGTGCGGGGTTCGATTCGAGGCGTGCCGGTCTTGCCTGTGTTTGGCATTATTGCAACCCTGTCGATGGGCTTTAACATCGAACGCGACGCGTCATTGCTCGCAATCTTTATCGTCGCCGTCGGCATCGCCATCGCCCTCTTGGGCTCACGAAAGTCGGTAACCTTGAAGTCATGATTAAAAAAATTGCATCTTTGTCACTGGCCCTTGGTCTCGTCGGGGTGTTTAGCGCCCCAGCGTTTGCTG
>BJFV01000059.1 GCA_014190055.1 Actinomycetes bacterium | reverse complement strand
CAAGTAGTTCGCTAGCCGAAACTTTGCCAGACGCAACGAGTTCGGCCTGGCCAACACCGTCGATGAATTGCGTTTGACGGGCCAAGTCAGATAAAGACATAGTCACAGTCTTGTCTATATCTAGAAGGTGCGCCAAGGCAGAGTAAGTTATTGACGCCGTGAATTCGCCAGATGACAAAAATACCCGAAGTGATTCGGGCTCTGTTGAGCCGGTAAAACTCACTGCGCGACAAGTTTTTCAAGCGCCCGCGGTTAAGTCGTTTATCATCGCCAACTCGGCACTTTATGTTGGTTTGATGCTGCAAGCGGCAACGCTTGGCAAACACATTTATGACATCACGGGTCGCGAAATTGATATTGGTTGGCTTGGTCTCGCTGAGTTTTTGCCGGTTGCGTTGCTCGTTTTTGTGACTGGCACCGTTGCCGATCGTTATAACCGTCGTCGAGTCGCTGTGACGGCGATGTCAGGCGAGTTGCTGTGTGCGCTGGCTCTTGTTTTTTATTCGCGCACCAACCCGACAAGTGTTGCCCCGATGTTTTTGATTGCCATTGCATATGGCGCGTCGCGTGCATTTGTCTCACCGGCAATGCGATCGATCGGGCCGATGATCGCCCCTGAACATGGGTTGCCGCAAATGGTCGCGATGTATTCAGCCGTGTGGACGGGTGCAATGATCGTTGGCCCAGCGATGTCGGGTTTTTTGTATGCCGCCGCACCGTGGATTGCGTATGCAACTTCTGCCGGCCTTATTGGTCTCGGCATGATTTTGATCTCACGAATCAAGTTAAAAATTATTTCGGCGCCAACTGTTAAAACAGAAAGACCAACATTGCATTCAGCAATGGAGGGTCTGCGATTTATTCGACGCACACCAATTTTGTTGGCTGCAATTTCGCTAGACCTTTTTGCAGTTCTATTTGGTGGCGCAATTGCGCTGTTGCCAGTGATTGCAAAAGATCAGTTAATGGTCGGCGACGTTGCCTACGGATGGTTACGCGCATCTGTCGGTATCGGCGCGGCAAGCACGGCTGCGTTTTTGGCATTCAGGCCAATTCGACGACACGTGGGTCGGTCAATGTTGATTGCAGTCGGCGTATTTGGTTTGGGCACTGTTGTGCTTGGTCTGACAAGCAATTATTGGGTTGCGTTTTTCGCGGTCATGATTTTGAGTGCGGGTGACATGATCAGCGTGTTTGTTCGTGGCGCAATCGTGCCACTAGTGACGCCCGACGACAAACGCGGTCGAGTCTCGGCAGTTGAAAATGTTTTCATCGGTGCAACAAACGAACTCGGCGCCTTTGAGTCGGGGGCAGTATCTCAACTCGTCGGTGTGAAGTCGACTGTCGTCGGTGGGGGTATTGCAACCCTCGGCATCGTCGGTATTTTTTGGTACAAATTTAAGCAACTTCGCAACATCGACACATTCGACGAGTTGTCTACCGAAGAATCAGCAACTAAATAGGCCACAAGGGGCAAGCGACGCCCGTGCGATAATAGATGTGTGGACAATGTCGCCGAAAAAGTCGCCGAAAAAATCTTGGTGCGAACGGCTTGTCCGTTAGATTGCCCCGACGCATGTTCGCTTGAAGTGACATTGACACTTGGTCGCATCACGAAAGTTGATGCAGCGCCAGTTGATGAGTTATCAAACCCTCTGACAGACGGCTGGATTTGCAAAAAAGTAAAACACCATGCTGACCGGGTTTACTCGCCTGAACGAATAATGACGCCGCTGATTCGAGTTGGCGCAAAGGGAAGTGGTGAGTTTCGATCTGCAACTTGGGATGAAGCTCTCGATTTAGTTGCCGAAAAAATAAAAGCAGCAATTGCGAGTCACGGTGTTGATTCGGTGTTGCCGTATTTATATAACTCGTCGGCACCAAAGCTTGAGGCCAAATATTTGACGCCACATCTTTTTGCTCGTTTGGGAGCGCCAGAGATTTTGCACACGATTTGTGCCGCAACTTACGGCGCCGCATGGGATCAAATGTTCGGTGAAATGCTGAGTATCGACACGCTCGATGTCGTCGATGCAAAACTCGTTGTTGTCTGGGGCGCTAACCCAGCAGTTAGTGGCACACATTTGTTGCCACTATTGGCGAAGGTTCAAAAGGCAGGGGGCAAGCTTGTTGTGGTCGACCCTCGTAAAACGGGCACTGCATCGCGAGCAGATTTGCATTTGGCAGTGAGACCCGGAACTGATGTGGTTTTGGCATATGCATTGAGCAATGAACTTGCCCGTACAGGCAAAGTTGCAACTCAGTTTCTCGAGTCGCATACAACTGGCAGCAAAGAGTTTTTGGCAGCGGCGAGTAAATACACACTCGAAGATGCAAGCAAAATTTGTGATGTTTCTCTCGACAAAATACGCGAGTTGTTTGATTTAATCGTAAATACTAAGCCGGCAGTTTTGCGAATGGGTTACGGCCCAGAGCGAAACCGCAACGGCGGCAGCAGTGTGTTGGCTGTTCTTGGATTGTGGTTGGTTGCGGGGCACTTTGGCACAAATGGTTCCGGCATTTTGGCTTCGACCAGCGATGGTTTTTCAATTGATGTGCGCGCACCGTGGCCCAAAGATGTGGCACGACCAACGCAGCGAACTTTGAATATGAATCACGTCGGTCGCGTGTTGCGTGGCGATGCTGGCGCTTGGCCAGTTAAAGCAAAAGTATTTTTGATTCAGGGTGCGAACCCTGCGGTAACTGCAGTCGATCAAGTCGGCATGCTCGCCGGTTTAGCAAACGAAGAAATTTTCACCGTCGTACACGATCAAGTGATGACAGACACGGCAAAGTTTGCCGATGTGGTTTTGCCGGCGACAACTCATTTCGAAGTTCATGATGTTGTGGGTTCTTATGGTTCGTATACGGCACAAGTGATAAGTCCTGTCATTGAACGTGTTGGAGAGTCGCGAACGAACAACGAACTTGCAGCAGCGCTAGCGATTCGATTGGGTTTTAGTGCCGATGAATTTAATGGCGACCCGCAATTTATCGCCGACCGAATTGCCGAGCAGAAAAAACACTCTTTGCAGCTGCGCAAAGTGGGTACGACCGTGCAATTTAAAGATACTTGGCCGACTTTTAGCGATAAGCGAGCACGTCTGTTTGTTGCTGATAGTGAATTGCCGCTTCCGCAATATCGCGAGTCTGAAAAGAAATATCCGTTGGTTTTGATTTCGCCGGCGACATCGCACACGATCAACTCGATGTTTGCCGATACCGATCCACCGCGTGTCGCGATCTCAATGAATCCGCAAGATGCAGCGCAACGCAAATTGACCGATGCTCAGCGGGTGATTGTGCGAAATGATGTGGCGTCGATTGAAATTGATTTGGTCATTGACGAAACAATGCGACCTGGCGTGTGCTTCATACCAAAAGGCTTGTGGATGCGCGCAACACAAACAGGTTTGACATCGAATGCTTTTGCGCCCGATGATTTAAACGATTTGGCAAGTGGCGCGTGTTTCAATGATGCGCGAGTCGAAGTGACGGTGGCTTGATCAAAAAACTGATTTTTGTAGTTGGTGCAACACTTCTGGCAAGTTGCGCCTCGCTCAATATCGGCAGTGGCGACTCAGACGAGTTGTCAGGAGTCGGGCGAATACCTGGTTATGACTTCGGCACGGCAATAACTTTGCCCGAAGGCTTTGAAATTGCGTTGCCTGAGGTGGCGGGTGGGTTGATCGGCCCGAAAGTTAGCGGCAATCGTCTTTTGATGATTGGCGATTCGATAATGGCTTCAACTTCGAGTCGTTACGGCAACGAAATGTGCGACGCGCTCGTGCCTCTCGGTTGGCAGGTGGCAATCGAGGCCGAAGCCAGCAGGTTTGCCGAGTTTGGTGTTCAGGTGCTTGATCAGCGACTCAATGCTGAAGCCGGGTGGGATGCTGCAGTCGTTTTTCTTGGCACAAACTACGAAGGCAATAAAGATTCGTATGCCAAGCAAATGCGCAAGATCGTGGCGAAACTTGCGCCGAGACCAGTTTTATTGGTGACGACTTCTCTGTTCAGAAATTCTCAACGCGAAGTAAATGCGGCGATAAACGTGATTGCGGGCGAGTCAGAAAATGTTTCGGTTCTTGATTGGGAGACTATTTCTAAAGAGAAAAGTGTTCTCAATGCTGATGGCGTGCATCTCTCACCAAAAGGTCGAAGTGTTTTTGCTGTTGCTGTTGCACGGGCTCTCGACATTGCGCCATTCAGAGAAGGTGAATGCCTTGAATCGAAGTTTCGCGATGACTCTGCAGCGGCAAAAGACGTGATGCCCGAGCCTGTTGATTCTGTGGTTGAGCCAACACCTGAATCAACCCCGTAATCGCGCACGAATGCAACATCAAGTTGCGCGCCGTCTAAGTTGTTAAACAAACAGAAAACCTGACAGGGGCAACAGAAAATGAAAATTGGAATCTTTGGTGGAACAGTAAATTCAGGAACAATCGATGATGTTGTCGCCGAAGCACGACAGGCAGAGCGCGATGGTTTTGCAAGTTATTGGGCGCCAAATATTTTTGGTCATGATGCTTTAACTGCGTTAGCAATTGTCGGTCGTGAAGTGCCGAGAATCGAACTTGGTACGAGTGTCGTGCCGACATACCCGAGGCATCCAATGGCAATTGCGCAACAGTGCCACACAGTTAACGCCGCATCAAAAGGCAGACTTTGTTTAGGTATTGGTCTCAGTCACAAAGTTGTGATTGAAGGCATGCTTGGCATGTCGTACGAAAAGCCGGTGCGACATTTGCGCGAATATCTTTCGATTTTGATGCCTCTTTCGCGATGCGAGAATTCAAATTTTGCGGGTGAGACTTTGACGACGCGCGGTTCACTTTCTGGGGTTGGGTCTTCGCCGTTTTCGGTTGTTGTTGCTGCGCTTGGTGAACAAATGTTGCGTGTCACCGGCACGCTTGCTGATGGCACTTTGACATGGTGCACGGGGCCTAAAACTTTGAAGTCTTTAACTGTGCCGACAATTGTTGAAGCGGCCAAGAAAGCCGAGCGTAAAGCGCCACGCGTAATTGCTGCGTTGCCAGTTTGTGTTACAAACAATGTTGCTCGGGCGACCGAAACTGCGGCGAAGGTTTTTCAGATTTACGGTCAGTTGCCGAGTTATCGTGCAATGCTCGACCACGAAGGTGCGGCTGGGCCGGCTGACATCGTTATTGCTGGCACGGCTGAGCAGGTTAAACAGCGCGTTGCTGACTTGGCTGGCATCGGTGTAACAGATTTTGCGGCGGTCGAATTTAGTAGCGACCCACAAGAGGCTGCCGACACTCGCGCGGCAATGAAGTCGCTAATTTAATTTTTTTGCCGCGCGCGTTGCTTTGCGGCGTGTTTTCTTTGCGGGTGCTGGTCGGTTTGCAGCACGTTTTGCTGCACGCTCTTTGGCTTGCGCCGCGGTGACTTCGGCGTGATGCGCATGACACAAAACCTCAAGACCACCAACGCCACGATGATCGGGGTTCAAGTGATGGTGACACCCCGGACCATAGCCCGCGCCGTTGCGCGGATTTATGTGATTGACTTCGCAGTCGCGACGCTCGGCTGTGCAACCAACTCGCTGGCATCGATATTTTGCGCGTCGCTTGGCGGCCGATCTAGCGAAACGCCAAATGTGATTGCGTTGCCACTCGCGTCCGCATTTGTTTGAGCACCAGGTTCGACGACGAGTTGACTCGATGACTGTGTTGCAAAGTTGACATCGACCCGGTTCGCCCTTCCATTGCCCGAGCGGGCAAGAGATTCTCTCTTCGACCAGCGGCACTATTTGCGAATTTGAACTGGCGTGCCGAGTGCTGTCGCGTTGACAATTTCGAAGAAGTCGTTGCCTTTGTCGTCAACAACAATGAACGCTGGAAAGTTTTTAACTTCGATTTTCCAGACGGCTTCCATGCCGAGTTCTTCATATTCGAGCACTTCAACTTTGGTGATGCAGTCTTGCGCGAGGCGCGCTGCGGGGCCGCCGATTGATCCCAGATAAAACCCGCCGTGTGTTTTGCAGGCCTGGGTTACTTGAGTAGAGCGATTGCCTTTGGCCAACATCACCAAACTGCCGCCGACACGCTGAAATTCTTCGACGTAACTATCCATTCGGCCTGCAGTTGTCGGACCGAATGAACCTGACGCAAAACCTGTCGGTGTCTTTGCCGGACCCGCGTAATAGACGCAGTATTGCTTGAAGTAATCAGGCAGGCCTTTGCCCGAGTCGAGACGCTCTTTGAGTTTGGCGTGGGCGATATCGCGAGCAACGATCATCGGACCGTTGAGCATGACGCGGGTTTTCACTGGATATTTCGAAAGCGTGGCGCGCACTTCGCTCATCGGACGATTGAGATCGATATTGACGACTTCGGTTGAAAGATCTTCTTCAGTTATTTCTGGTAAGAATCTCGCTGGGTCTTGTTCGAGTTGTTCGAGAAAGACGCCATCTTTTGTGATTTTGCCCAGTGCCTGGCGATCTGCGCTGCATGAAACAGCCATTGCAACCGGGCAACTCGCACCATGGCGCGGTAGGCGAATGACGCGAACGTCATGACAGAAATATTTGCCACCGAATTGAGCACCGATACCAGTTTGTTGGGCGAGTTTGAGAACTTTGGCTTCAAGATCAACATCGCGAAATGCGTGGCCGGTTCGAGAGCCCTGAGTTGGCAGTGAATCTAAATACTTTGTGCTGGCAAGCTTCGCAGTCTCCACTGCATATTCAGCAGAAGTGCCACCGATGACGATTGCAAGGTGATAAGGCGGACAGGCAGAAGTGCCAAGAGTTTGCATTTTGTCAAATAGCCAAGGCAGCAAGACTTTCTCGTTGAGCAAGGCTTTTGTTTCTTGAAACAAATAACTTTTGTTTGCCGAGCCTCCGCCTTTGGCGATGAACAAAAACTTAAATTCGTCGCCGTCGGTTGC
>BJFV01000058.1:2066-6998 GCA_014190055.1 Actinomycetes bacterium | reverse complement strand
TACCGAAGCAAAGCGGATCAGTTTTGACACCGAACTCGTCGACCGTGCGGTGAATGTCGACTTTTCAGGTGGCGAAAAAAAACGTAACGAAACAGTTCAACTTGCAGTGTTGCAGCCGAAGATTGCGATTCTCGACGAACTCGACTCAGGTCTCGATATTGATGCTCTACGCGATTGCGCTCAGCGTGTCGAAGATGCAACTCGTGAAATGAACCTAGGCGTCTTAGTGATTACGCACTACAGCAGGTTGTTTGAGCAACTCAAGCCAGACTTTGTGCATATTTTGACCAACGGTCGAATCGTGAAGAGTGCCGGCCCAGAGCTTGCAGACGAACTCGAAGTCACCGGCTACGCCGCCTACTCGAACTAGTTAATAAACGTATAAATAAAAATGGCGGGTAGTCCTTTCGGACCACCCGCCATTTTCTTACTTAACTACTAATTACTTGCTCTTGGTAAATCCGACCTTTGTCCAGTCGATCGATGTGAAACCGAATGCGCCGAAGTTGGCAACATTCTTTGGCACACCAACGACGTTATTGCGCTGGAACAATGTGATCGAGTGAACGAGCTTGTAGACCTCTTTGTCGGCTTGGTTTGCAAGTTCGCAACGCTTCTTGAGATCAAGAATGTTGTTCGCCTTTGCAAACAGTGCGTCAATTTCTGCACTGCCGATTTTGCCGAAGTTTTGCGCTCCGCCAACTTTGTAGAGGTTTGGTGAGCTTGCGATTGGGAAGTTTGTGCCTACCCAAGCGAAGATCGCCATTTCGAAGTTCGAAACAAGAACATACTTGCTGAAGTAATCAGCCGATGGAATCAAAGTCGGCACCAATTCGATACCGGCTTCTTTTGCCATTGCTGTCGCAAGAAGCACTGTGTCTCGTCGGTTGTCGTTACCGCTTGGGTAAATCAACTTGACCGAGAGGCGAGTGCCACCTTTCGAGCGAATGCCATCGGCACCCTTGACCCAACCTGCACCATCGAGCAGTTTTGCTGCTGCGGTGAGGTCACGCTTGCCGAGTGTGCCGGTGTTGTCTTGGTTGCACGCAGTGCCGTCAAGGAACACGTGGTTGTTGTTCGGCTTCACTTTCGGGTCGACGATGCCCTGAATTGCTGTTGCAATTTGCTGACGGTCGATTGAAAGCATGATTGCCTGACGCACCGCAACATCTTGTGTTACTGGTGTTACAGGGCCGAACGTGAAGTGCTCGTGAGTTGGCGCTTTTGCAACGCGAACGCTGATCTTCGAGTTTTCACGGGCACGCTTGAGAGCGTTGGTGTCGTTACCGACGTCCATGTAGTCGATTTCGCCGTTAAGCAATGCATCAATCTGGGCTGCCTGTGGCAATGCCTTGAAGATGATCGTGTCAAGCACTGGCTTGTCACCCCACCACTTCGGGTCACGCTCAACAGTGATTGTTCGAGTGACTTTGTCGAGTGCAACAAACTTAAATGGACCAGCAGTTACCAATGGTGCTGCTTTCCATGAAGTGTTGAAAGCATCTGGTGATGCTGTCAACGATGCTGGCTTCAACGCACTGAAGAGTGGTTGCCAGTCTGGGTAAGTCTCACTAAACGTGACGACGATTTCATTCGCTGTCTTGCCCTTCTTGACCGACTCAATCTTTTCGTATCCGGCGCTCGAAGTGATGTTGTAGCCCTGGCCCGACTTCTTCTGGGCATTCCACATGCCTACGAAGTCTGCGAGACCAATGGTCTTTCCATCGCTCCACTTTGCTTTCGGGTTAAGAAGGTAAGTAACGGTTTGCTTACCATTAACACGGCTTGCCTTGATATCAAGTGCGTAGTTCTTGTCAATTTGAAGAACTGCGTTCTTGTCGAAATAGATATAGCTCGGCAACATTGTGTTCATTACTTGGCTGCAGTTGAGAAGGTTGCCCTCAATTGCGCTGGTGTTGAAGTTCGGGCAAATGTCTACTTGAACAAAGCGAAATACTCCACCTTGTTTGAGATTTGCAACCGGCACCTCATTAATTTGACGCGAGCCGCCATCTTTGGCAGCACCAGCTTGAGTTGTCATACCGAATGGTGCGACAACGGCGCCAGCGATAGCCATGGCTATAACGCGCTTCATGAATTTATTCTTCATTTATTTCCCCTCTAGGTGGTTTTCCTGGGCTGTCGCCTCGGATTTATTGACATTAAAACTAACAACGAAAAAGCCGACTTGTTCACTCTTATTTCATTTATTGTTCATCGATTGAAATGCACTGCTAGCCTGCTGATTTCCGAGTTTTGGCTTATTTGGCGGGTTTTAAAGGGTTCTAAATGTTGGGTTACATTGCGCGGCGCTTCTTGAACTTTGTTCTTTTGGTGATCATCGCATCTTCGATGGGATATTTTTTGGCGTCAGTTGCGCTCAACCCCCGCGGAAATTACGAGGCTGCAAATCCACCAATCCCTAAAGAATCAATTGATGCGGTTTTGAATCGCGGCAACGTAAACGACGAAGTTCCATTTACGACTCGTTACGTGAAGTGGGCCGGCAATGTTCTGCAAGGTGATTTCGGTGAAGATCTAGATCAGAACCGTGTCAATGAAGAATTCTCGCGACGAGTTTGGGTAAGTCTTCGATTGTTGATGCTTGGCACATTGTTGGGTGCAACAATTGGCGTGATAGTTGGCGTTGTCAGCGCGGTGCGACAGTATGAGTTCTTTGATCGCAGTACAAGTTTATTTGCGTACTTTATTTTGTCGACGCCAGTTTTCTTGTTGGCGATCTTGCTCAAGTTTGTCGGCATTAAGTTCAACGACGCAATCGGTTCGACATTTTTCTTCACCCAGGGCGAGTACACACCCGGCTATTCCGGTTCGTCTCTTGGCCGTCTCGGTGACAGACTTCAACATTTAATTTTACCGACACTCTCGATTGCGCTCGGCAGCATTTCTTTTTACTCGCGCTATCAGCGCAACACAATGCTCGATGTTTTAAGCAGTGATCACCTGCGCACGGCTCGAGCGAAAGGTCTGACCAAGCGTCAGGCTTTGTTCAAGCACGGCTTGCGAGTTGCGATTTCTCCGATGGCAACATTTTTTGCATACGGCTTCGGTCTGCTCATCGCCGGTGCGGCATTCACCGAAACTATTTACGGCTGGTATGGCATGGGTCAGTGGTTTATCGCTGCAGTTGCCAAAAACGACATCAACTCAGTTAGCGCTGTTGTAACTTTCACCGCCGTTCTAGTTTTGTTCTCAGGCTTTCTCGCCGATGTGATTTTGGCGATTCTTGATCCGCGAGTCAGGACACGCGCATGACGACCGATCAAATTGCTGGCGCAGCAGCAGTAGAGCGAATCTCTCGCGGGCAACTGATTCGCCGCAGATTCTTTCGCAACAAAACCGCAGTGTTCGGTCTTGGCGTTATTGCATTCATGTTTCTTTTTGCGTTCGGCGGCCCGTCTATAGGTCAATGGAATTATTCAGAGAGCGACTTCTCAAGTTTGCTTACGGGCCCATCAGCTTCACACTGGTTTGGCACGACCCAAATTGGCGTTGACGTGTTCGCCCAAACGACCCGAGGGTTGCAAAAGTCTTTAATTATCGGCTTGTTGGTTGCTGTGTTTTCAACCGGTCTTTCAGCGATAGTCGGCGCTTTTGCTGGTTATCTCGGCGGGCGCGCAGACAAAGTAACGATGTGGCTTGTCGATCTCTTGCTTGTTTTGCCGTCGTTTTTGGTTCTCGTAATTCTCTCGCGTTTTTATCAGGGTAAAACATGGTTGTTGTTAGTCGTCGGTCTCACAATTTTTGACTGGATGATCACGGCTCGTGTTGTTCGTGGCCTCGCAATGAGCTTGCGTGAGCGCGATTTCGTTCGTGCCGCGCGATACATGGGTGTGCCAACTCGAAAAATTATTTTCCGACATCTTTTGCCAAACATGGCATCAGTATTGATCATCGCTGCGACGCTCAATGTCGGCGGTGCAATTTTGGCCGAGACAGGTTTGTCTTATCTCGGTTTCGGTGTTGCGGCACCAGACGTTTCGCTGGGCACGCTGATTGCAGAGGGCACTGGTGCGGCGCTTACTTATCCATGGCTGTTTATGTTCTCGGGCTCAATTCTTGTGTTAACAGTTTTGGCAGTCAGTTTCATCGGTGACGGCCTTCGCGATGCGTTTGACCCAGGTGCATTGCGCGTCAAGAAAGCCGTGAAGTCATGACAAATTCATTGATCGAAATTCGTGACCTCTCAGTCTCGTTTCCAAGCGAGGTCGGCACGGTGCAGGCTGTTCGAAATATTTCGCTTGACATTCGTGCTGGTGAAGTGCTCGGCATCGTCGGTGAGTCTGGTTCGGGCAAAACAGTAACTTCGCTCGCCGCAATCGGCTTGTTGCCCGAGAGTGCAACTGTCTCTGGCTCTGTCATGTTCAACGGCGTGAATTTGCTCGAGTTGAACGACGATCAAATGTCGAAATATCGCGGCAATCAAATTTCGATGATTTTTCAAGATCCGCTTTCGGCGCTCAACCCGGTGCATACGATCGGGCGTCAAATCGCCGAAGCGTTGTTGATCCATAAAGAAATTTCAACTGAAGCCGCGCATAAACGAGCAATTGAATTGCTTGAGATCGTCGGCATTCCGCGACCAGCCGAGCGCGCGCAGTCATACCCGCACGAATTTTCTGGTGGCATGCGTCAGCGAGTGATGATCGCATTGGCGATCGCCAACGAACCAAAAGTTTTGCTCGCTGACGAGCCGACAACTGCACTTGACGTCACCGTGCAAGCGCAGATTCTTGATGTTCTTAAGACTGCTCGCGACATGACGGGTGCGGCGATTGTTTTGGTCACACACGACCTTGGTGTTGTTGCAGGCATTGCTGACCGCGTGGCGATTATGTATGCGGGCAAAGTTGTTGAAGTCGGGCCAGTTGAAGAGGTTTACGCCAAACCTGCGATGCCATACACAATTGG
>BJFV01000058.1:0-1462 GCA_014190055.1 Actinomycetes bacterium | reverse complement strand
CGCTTGCCAATTGGTGATGCAATTGCAGAACCACTTGAAAACTTCGGCATGTCGCAGCAAGAACAGAACAAGCGAATAGTCGAGTTGCTTGAACTTGTTGGTCTAAATCGTGAGCAAGCCAGCAAATATCCGAACGAATTTTCGGGTGGGCAGCGTCAGCGCATCGCAATTGCGCGAGCACTCGCGCTCAACCCAAAAATAATTGCGCTTGACGAGCCTGTTTCGGCGCTCGACGTAAGTGTGCGCGCAGGCGTGCTCAACTTGCTCGCCGAATTGCAAGAAAAACTTAACTTGAGTTATCTGTTTGTCTCGCACGACTTGGCTGTTGTGCAACATGTGGCTGATGACATTGCCGTGATGTATCTCGGTTCGATCGTCGAGTCGGGGTCAGTGCGCGAGGTTTTTGCAAATCCGCAACATCCGTATACGCAAGCGTTGCTATCGGCGGTTCCGATTCCTGATCCGAAAGTTGAACGCAATCGCAAGCGAATTTTGTTGCAAGGCGAGTTGCCGAGCCCAGCGAACCCACCGTCGGGCTGTCGTTTTCACACGCGCTGTCACGTTCGCGCAACTTTGTCGCCTGAACTCGCCGCACGATGTGCAAGTGAACGACCATCGCTTAGTGTCAGCAAGCACGGCGCTGTCGCTTGCCACGCCCCGCTCAACTAGTCGTATTTCGCTAGTCGCATCTAAGGTTGTCGCGTGGCAGAAGCGTGGCAAGAAGTTGATGGTGCGCTCTATAAAAAGTTCGTCTTCGCCAATTTCGCCGAGGCGTTTGGTTTTATGACGCGGGTGGCGGCCATCGCCGAAGCGCAAAATCATCACCCCGATTGGTCGAACTCGTGGAACGTAGTTGAAATTTCTCTGCGTTCGCACGACAAAGGTGGCAAAGTTACCGAGCGCGACCATCGACTCGCTGCATCAATTGACGAAGTAGCCAACAACTAATGGCAAAGAGCGTTTTCACTCGAACCGATAAATTTCCGGGTTGGTGGGTCGTCAGCGCATGCTTCACGCTTCTCACTTTTTCGTCGGGTCTAGGTTTCTACGGTCTGGCTGTTTACTTACAAGCATTCAGCCGCGAACTCGGCTGGTCAGTTTCGTCGATTTCGTTGGCGACAACTTTCTTTTTCTTAGTCGGCGGACTTTCGGGCATTCCGATCGCCAAGTTCATCGCCAAACACGATGTGCGAATCATGATCATCGGCGGTGCGACGGTTGCGGCTCTCGCTCTATTCTCGATGCGCTTCGTCGAGCAACGTTGGCAACTCTTTGTTGTTTATTGTTTCTACGCACTCGGCTGGTCGGCATCTGGCATGGGGCCAGTCACGACAGTAGTGACGCGATGGTTTCAGGTGCGACGGGCGAGTGCATTGGCTGTTGCATCGACAGGTCTTTCGATGGGCGGCATTGTTGTTACACCATTTATTAAATGGATTCTCGACACACAAGGCATTCGCAA
>BJFV01000057.1 GCA_014190055.1 Actinomycetes bacterium | reverse complement strand
GATCGCTGCGGCGGTGACGAATGGCAATTTAAACAAACGCAAGTCGAGCACCGGGTGTGCAACTTGATTGCAACGCCAAATAAATGCGCCGATAAGTAAAAAAGAAATTGCAAAAATAATCAATGATCGATTCGAAACCCAACCCCATTCGTCGCTTTGCACAATCATCAACGTGAGTAGTCCAACGCCCAGCACCACTAGAAGAGCCCCAAAATAATCAACCGTTCGCGGCGCTGTTTCATCGCGCGACTCACGCAGCAATTTCAAGCCAATAACAAATGCCAACAAACAAAACGGCACGTTTACCAAGAAAACCGAGTGCCATCCGAAAGTGTCAACCAAAAAACCACCAATCATCGGTCCGCTCGCCGCAGAGATTCCACCGACTGCACCCCAAATACCGATTGCCGCCGATCTTTTTTCAACAGCGAACTCGGGCAACACGAGCGCCAATGAAGCCGGCGTGAGGATTGCTCCGCCGACCGCCTGAATGACTCTCGCGATAACCATAAAGATCGCAGTCGGTGAAACAGCACAGAGAATTGACCCCAGCATGAATATCATCAGTCCCGAAAGAAATGCTCGCTTGCGCCCAAATGCGTCAGCGAGGCGGCCTGCGGTTAGCAAACCCGCCGCATAGGCAATGTTGTAAGCAGAAAAAATCCACGTCAGTGTGCGCCGACTTTCTGGCCACTCGGCAACAAACGACCCGAATGCGACGTTGACGATGCTGATGTCGAGCGAAACCAACATCACACCAATTGAAGTGAGCGCAAGAACCTTGGCGCCTCTTGACCAGTTTTTCATAAACTCTGCTTTCTGTTATTTGCCCCAGAGATTTTTGCGAATCTCCGCGCCGTCGGCGTCTAACGCACGACCTTCCCACCGTAGTTCGCCAGGCGTTTCCGACAGCGAAGCAAACAAACCTTGCATTGGTGTCGCACCAACAGTTTTGATTGCTTGTCGCGCTGCAAAATGTGGATCAACTGCGATATCAGCCATCGACAACACGGGACCAATTGCCGCTTGCGCTTCGGTGAAAACTTTCAGAACAGTTGCACTATCTCGGCTCGCGCAATATTTCGTCATTAAATCGTGCAACACTGCACGGTGTTTAACGCGACTTGAAAAAGTTAAAAATCTTTCGTCGCCCGCATAACCCAGCACTTCAACGACACGAGCCGCAACAGTGTCTGAACTTGCCGAAACACCAACCCATTTAGAGTCGTTGCACTGATAGACGCCACGCGGAACTGTGTATGGCAACTGCGAGCCAAGTCGTGGCTGCTCTTCGCCAGTCAAAACAAACAATGAAATCAAAGGACCCATCATTTGAAACATTGTTTCAAGCAAATTGACATCAACAACTTGGCCAACTTTGCTGTGCAGTGCGACCATAGTTGCAAAAGCCGCAACCACTCCAGTGACTTCATCGGTTAATGCAATGGGCGGCAACATTGGCGGTCCATCAGGGTCGCCACTGATTGCAGCCAAGCCTGACATTGACTCAGCAATTGAAGCAAACCCCGGCCGATCTTTGTATGGACCGGTTTGTCCGAAACCTGAAACGCGGGTGATAACAAGTTTTGAGTTACGTTGCAACAAAACATCTGGTCCAACACCGAGTCGCTCGAGTGTGCCTGGTCGAAAGTTTTCAACGAGCACATCAGCGTCATCAACTAGTTTCAAAAAAATTTCACGGTCACTCTCGAGTTTTAGATCGAGCGCGATGTTGCGCTTATTGCGATTAACTAATTTCCACCACAATCCCGTGCCATCTCGTGGATCTTTCCACGCCATACCGCGAAGGCTGTCGCCAACGCCAGGCTTTTCAACTTTGATTACATCGGCACCGAAGTCGGCAAAGTAGCGCGCACAGTTTGGACCAGCCAAGACTGTTGAGAGGTCGATGACCCGCAAATCTTTGAGCGGACCAGACATTTTTAGTTTGGTCGGTTGCGACGCGCCAGAACTGAATCAGTCCAAGATCGGCCGCTGAATCTCCAAGAAGTCTGCAAAGTTGTTGCAACAAATGGTTGCGGTTTGGGCCACAACAATTCGAGTGCAGTTGCGATCGCTACAGCTTCGTCAGCAGATGGTGTTGGTGAAACTGAATTCTGAATTGTCACAAGGGCATGTTTCCATGTTTGCGTCGCGGCAATTCTTCACGCTTTGACTGCAACATTTTCAAACCAGAAATAAGTTTCGTGCGAGTCTCGGCTGGGTCGATTACATCGTCGACATAGCCACGCTCGGCAGCCGCATACGGGTTCGCATATTTCTCCGCGTATTCGGCAACGAGCTCTTTGCGACGCTCAGCCGGATTGGCGGCTTGTTGCAATTCGCGGCGATAAACGATTTCAACAGCACCTTGGGGTCCCATTACGGCAAGTTCAGCCGTCGGCCATGCGTATGCCAAGTCGGCACCGATTGACTTTGAATTCATCACGACATACGCACCGCCATAGGCCTTGCGCGTGATCACCTGAATTCGCGGCACTGTTGCTTCGCAGTATGCATAGAGCAACTTTGCACCGTGGCGAATAATGCCACCGTATTCTTGATCGACTCCTGGCAAGAAACCAGGCACATCAACAAAAGTAACTAACGGAATGTTGAACGCATCGCAAGTGCGTACGAAGCGAGCTGCTTTTTCGCTTGACTCAATGTCAAGTACGCCTGCCAAAACCATCGGCTGATTGCCGACGATGCCAACTGTTTTGCCATCGAGGCGTGAAAAACCACAAACGATGCTCTTCGCCCAGTGCGGAAAGTATTCAAAAAATTCGCCATCATCAACGACTTCAGCGATCACTTTTTTCATGTCGTATGGTTGGTTTGCTGACGGGGGCAAAATTGTTCGCAACGATTCGCACTGACGCATCGGGTCATCGGTTGGCGCAACAGAAGGTGCATCAGCCATGTTGTTTTGTGGCAAGAAACTGAGCAAATAACGCACATCTTCTAGACAGGCTTTTTCGTCAGCCGAAACAAAAGTGGCCACACCACTCTTTGATGCGTGACTCATCGCGCCACCGAGTTCTTCGAGTGTCACATCTTCGCCAGTTACAGTCTTGACAACATCAGGACCAGTAATAAACATGTGGCTTGTTTCGCGCACCATGAAAATAAAGTCAGTCATCGCTGGAGAATAAACCGCACCACCGGCACACGGTCCGAGCACGACGCTGATCTGCGGAATTACACCTGACGATTGAACATTGCGGTGAAAAATGCCGCCGTAACTTGCCAGAGAAACGACGCCTTCTTGAATGCGAGCACCCGCACCGTCATTTAAACCAATTAACGGCGCGCCAACTTTGAGGGCGAGATCCATCAATTTGTGAATCTTTTCAGCAAACACTTCGCCGAGCGCACCACCAAACACGGTGAAGTCTTGGCTGAAAACAAAAATCTTGCGGCCGTCGATTGTTCCCCAACCGGTGATCACACCGTCTGTATATGGGTGTTCTTCAAGACCCGCGGCGTGCGCGCGATGTCGCGCCAGCAAGTCAAGTTCGTGAAAACTTCCTTCATCGAGCAGTGCATCGATTCTTTCGCGAGCAAGCAATTTGCCTTTTTCGTGTTGGCGTTCGATCGACCGTGGCGACCCTGCGGTAAATGCGGCTGCTTTGCGGGCCTTGAGGTCGGCGAGTTTTGCATCCATTGAATTGCTATTCACAGAACTCACGATACTTGCCTCGAGCCTTGCGACTCAGCCCGCCAATTAACCGCCAATAGTTGTAGCGGTTGGCAGGGTCGTTGTGGTTTGAGCATCAGGTGCTTGCGTCACTGCCAATGTTGTTGCCAGCGGCGTCAAATCACCAGTTGTTGTCGTGCCTGAAATTTCGATGTTCCAAATGCCAGGCGCATTAAGGATGAACGACCCGTCGCCCGCAACAATCGCCGCGCCCGGGCGAGTTAACGGAACATTGATTTGAATTCCGGAATAACCGATTGCTTGGGGCACCATCTTCACTGCGAAGTTGTTGATTCGTCGCGGCTCAATCAGTTCGATGCGCATCGCGTTAGTGCCAGTAACGCCAGGTGTCAGCGAGATAACTACGTGAAAGCGATCGTTTTTTAATTCTTCACGGAAAGAATAAATCGCCGAAGTGGTGCGCACTTCCGCTTTTGCTTTGGGTGGTGTTGTCGCGACCATCCACGAGGTAAACATCAAGGCGATAAGCGCAAATGCCAGTTCAACTGAGACGGCACGACGCAATCGCCAAGCCATTCGACCCGACAGATTGTCGCCATCTAACAGTCGCTGAGCAACAAAATTCTTGAGCAGCAATGTAATGAACACCATCACCGAGACGAAAATTACTTTGAGCACGCCAATGCGACCGTGGCCGCTTGTAAAAATTGACGAACCATCTAATAGATAGACAAGCAGTGCGCCAGTAAACGCAGTGACACCAAATGCCCACATTGCGTGTTTGGCAAATGCGCGCACGGCACTAACTAAGTCAGAAGTGCCAGGACCGATTAGCACCACGCGTGACAGCAACAGCAAGCCACCAATCCAATAAGCCATTGAGATCGCGTGAATGATGCCAAGCACATAACTAAAAAGTGCAACATCTTGTCCGAGACGCGAGAGACCAAGCGTGCTGATCATCGAAATCACGATTGACGCGGCAAGAAATTGCGAAGCAGGGTCGTTGATGCGCTCTGGGTTCATGGCAACCCAACCGCAAGCCAAAATTAGAACGAATCGCAAAATCAAAATTGCGCCGCTACCTGTGTCCAATGCACCAAACCAACCGAACGGGTTCATTGATGCGATGAAGCCTTGTGACTCTGCACGCATTGTCGACAGCACAAGTATGAAAAACATATTTATCGCACACGCGATCCACGCAAGACGCATGTATCGAAGAGTTACGCCGTAGGTCGGGCCCTCTGGCCAAGCAGTGACGATAAGTGCGATACCACCGAAAAGTGCCGACATTAGTAAGTATTCAAGAACTCGCAGCAAACCAAGAACGCCACCAACTCGCGGCCCTGCTTCTTGTTGCTCGATTGTTTCACCAATAATTGTTGGTGTACCTGGCGTGCCAGATGTTGCATCTGCACCTTCAGTAGAGCCAGCGATTGTCGTTTGTATTTCGACAGCCGATGTAAAACTAAACGACCCAAGACTTTTATCGGGAAGCGCCCAACTCACGGTGCACAGTCCGGATGGTGGAATTTGTGTCAGTGCCGCCGAGACGGTTTTGAAATCAGTTCCAAGTTGTGGCACACCGAGACCGACAAGCGTGCCGTTGCACGCCAACGAAAGCCCCATTGCGGTGACGACTTCAGGGTTGGCCAAAGGGTTTTGAAAAACTAATTGCAACTGGGTCGGCGGCACCGAAACGACTTGGTTTGCTGCAGGGTTAGACGAACTGAGTTGATTCTGACCAGAAACTGAGGCATTGGCTGTTGAGCCGAAAAACCCGACAATCATCCCGAGCCCGATTAACCCGGCCAAAGCCGAGAATTTAGCGGGTTGTTTTGATTTCAAGATTGCCATGGACGTATATAAAGAGTAGTTAATTATGGGGCGTAGGCATGGTGAACCACCCCATAGGTAGGCTCGCTACGAAATGGCAACCCAATCTCTGTATCGCCGCTATCGGCCCCGTCGCTTCGATGAACTCAAGGGCCAAGACCATGTCGTGCGCGCGTTGCGCAATGCGGTGATCAACAATCGCGAAGGTCAGGCATATTTATTTTCAGGACCAAGAGGCACAGGCAAAACTTCTACAGCGAGAATTTTGGCGAAAGTTCTCAACTGCGAGAAGTTGAAAGACGGCGAACCTTGCGGAAAATGTAATTCGTGTTCGTCTATTGACACGGGTTCTAGTTACGACGTGCTCGAACTTGATGCCGCAAGCAACAACGGTGTCGACAACATGCGCGACTTAATCGAGCGCGCCGCACTCGGCAATCCGGGTCGACACCGAGTGTTCATTTTGGACGAAGTTCACATGTTGTCGAAGCCTGCTGAAGCAGCGTTGCTCAAGACTCTCGAAGAGCCACCTGATCATGTTGTTTTTGTTTTGGCGACTACTGATCCGCAAAAAGTTAGCGAGACAATTCGCAGTCGAACACAGCACTTACAGTTTCATCTCTTGCCACTTCAAGAACTCAAAGAACATATTCGTTGGGTTGTTGCCGACGCCAAACTTGTCGTCAGCGAAGACGCCATTGATCGCGTTGTTCAACTCGGCGCAGGCTCGGTGCGCGACACATTGTCGGCACTTGAACTTGTCGTCGCGTCGGGTGGCGATGTTGAAGAGCAAATTTCTCTTGACGAATTTATTGAAGCATTTATTGATCATGATCCGGGTCGTGGGTTGGCTGCTGTTGGTGCAGCAGTGCAGTTTGGTGCCGACCCGCGCGCTTTGACCGAAGACATTGTTCGTCATCTTCGCGATGCGTTTTTATCGCTCATGGCCCCCGAACTTGTGCAGTTGCCAAAAGAACGCGCCGAAATAGTTGCAGACCAAGCCCGACGCATGGGTGCGACCGGTGTCGTGCGTGCAATCGAAGTTCTCGGCGATGTGTTGATCGAAATTCGCCATGCGCCAGATGCGCGGTTGTTGCTTGAAGTCGCATTGGTCAAATTAACGCGCCAAAATCTGAGCGCTGATGTTGCTTCGCTGATGGCGCGAATCGAGCGCCTCGAGTCTGGTGTTACGGCAATTCGTGATTCAACGGGGCCGATTGCACGGCCGTCACTAGTTGATCCAACGACTGGTCGCACAAAACTTGGCGGGCGAGCGTCAGCCACGATGCCAGGTGTTGGGCAAACTGCACGACCGACTCAAGCTGAAGCAAAACCAGAACCGCAACCTGAAACAAAACCCAAAGCCAGCGAACCAGTAAAACCAACAGCGGTGCTTGGTGATGCAGAGATCAAGAGTGTTTGGTCTGACGTTGTCGCTTCACAAAAACCAATAGTTCGAGCTTTGTACAGCGCAGTCACAGTCAATGACTGCAAAGACGGTGTTTTAACTCT